>CAZJOU010000418.1:0-1742 GCA_964547685.1 uncultured Treponema sp.
TGGGGGTATTAGCATTCCTATCCTAAATAGATAGGGGATTGTAGAAACAACCACTTTCTTGATATAATTAAAAAAAGCTATGGGGGAATTGGTTATGGCACATAAAATTGAACGTGTTACTTCAGACACATTGATCATTGGTGTAGATATTGCCAAGCGAACACATTGGGCACAGTTTACCGACAGCCGTGGTATCCCTCTACGAAAACCGTTGAAAGTTGAAAATACCATGGAGGGATTTGAGGGATTTCGTCAGCAGATAAAAGTTTTACAAGCTAAACACGGACTGGATAAAGTCATGCTTGCTTTTGAGCCTTCCGGACATTATTGGCGTACATTGGCATGGTACTTTAAGACTGAGGACATCCATCTTCTTGGCGTCAATCCATACCACGTAAAGCAAATGAAAGAGCTTGATGACAACTCCCAGACAAAGAGCGATAAAAAAGATGCCCTTGTCATTGCCCATTTGATTCGTGATGGTCGATATTTTGACATTTATATGCCGGAGGAAGAATATGCGGATCTTCGGATTCTGAGGCGTCATCGGGAACAGCTGTCTACTGAGCGGAAACGAGTAATGATTTATGTGACAACGATTTTAGATGAATATTTCCCCGAATACGAAACTCTCGGATACAACGTTGGAACCGTCAGTGCGAGAGTGATTTTGCGTACAGCGCCGTTTCCAACGTACATATCAAACTTTACTGCAGAAACGCTTTGGGACTCATGGAGAAAGAACAAAACGGTGGGCGTGCGTCTTAGCAGAAAACTGGCGGAGCAGTTCATCGAAACAGCCAAAGGCAGTATTGGAATTACAACAGGGTTATGTGCTGCGCGGATGCGGCTAGATGATTTGCTCAATCAACTGGATCTACTTGACCAACAGATAAAAGAATGTGATCAAGCAATGGACGCCTTAATATCCTCTTTGGACATTGGAGAATATCTAACCAGTGTTCCTGGTGTTGGAAAAGTTATTGCAGCAAGTTTCATTGCGGAAACAGGTGATCTAAACCGCTTCGATGATTGGAAACAAATTCGTAAGATGGCCGGCTTAAATTTGGTAGAACAAAGTTCGGGACAGCATAAGGGTAAAACTAAAATCAGTAAGAGAGGGCGTCCCGATCTGCGCCGTATTATTTATTTGATTGGAGACAAAGGGATGCTTGTTAGCCCAGAAATGCGGGCGTACTATAACTATCTTCGCCATCGACCAACAAATCAGCTAAAGCACCAGCAGGCCATCCTAGCTGTTGGATCAAAACTGATGAGAATTATGTTCCACGTTGTAAAATATAAAGAATTTTATAGTGCTGAAAAATCGCTTGGTGAAGAACGTCTGCGCCAAATCCAGAGTGTAGCCTAATACGCCAATCGGCGTTAGGATAAAAGAGCAAGTGAGGAAGGCATACACACCCCATTAAGGCAGTGACCTTGTGTTTTAGTAACAGTGCCTCGCTCTGCTCCCCATAAGTCGGATGAAGGAATGTATGGGCATGATTACATGACCCTGCTGGACATGATAGGGTTAATTGGGGGAGCTGCTGTCATAAGGAAGTCTTGCTGCACAAGTGTGTGGCCGGTTTTTTGCGGAGTTTCTCGACATTTCCGACCTAACCATCACTTTTGGGACATTATATATGCGTTTCTTCTTTCATACACGAAAAATCAAAAATGAGAACGAGAGAGAAAAACAGAGAATACAAGAGTATTCTCAAGCGGGGGTGGATAGGGGG
>CAZJOU010000419.1:0-1717 GCA_964547685.1 uncultured Treponema sp.
ATGAACATATCTAGCATTTTTAGCAAAAGTTCTTTGGAAATTGCGCTTTCATACGAAGCAAGATGATTGAGTTTATCGAAATCACCGTTGCTGACTAAAATCTGATGGGGGGGGGTAAGACGAGAAATCAAATTAATCATTTTTTATTTTCCGATTTGTGTGCAAATGTGAATCTGTAAACAAAAGCACTTTGTAAACAAAAAATCCTAAAAATGTCGAAACAATTCTATCGATTATAGTAAGCGGAATTCGCGGGAAAAAGTACGAAAAATACGTTCCAAAGTTCAGACTTTTTAATACGCTAGAAAAAATATCGAATCTGTCGGCAAAGTCATCTACTTTTGCTCTTTGAAACTTTTCTGAAAGCGGCTTTATAAAAGTGTCTAAAAATGCCGCGCTAACACAACTTGCAAATGCGGAAGCAAACGCAATCATAAAAAGATACAAAATTGTCATCGAAGTAGAATAAGAAAAATATTCTTTTTTACGCGAAAAAAGCCAAGTTATAAGAACAATCAACATTCCGCAAAGTGAATATAAAAATCCATAGTAAAAAATCGGAGCTCCGTAAATTTTAGAAAACATAATTCCGCACAAAGGATTATGAATTAGCGCAATTATAAGTCCGGGCAAAAGTCCTGCGTAAAAAGTAAGCGCAACAGAAAAAATCGTGTCTAAAAAAAGCATAAATTTTATTTTTGAATTTACATAACTTAGCAAAAGATTAAAAATTTCAAAAACAACGATTAAAACCGCGATTTTTAGAATATAAAGAAATTTTTGTTTTGCAGTACCTTGCATAAAAGTTCGTCCTTATCGGTCATTTCGAGAGCCTCAATGACCATTTCAACTATTCAATTTTTCAATAAGGCTGTTTCTGTCTTTGCAGCCAAGTTTGTCGTAAATTACGCTTATGTAGTTTTCAACTGTGTTTTGTTTTATGTTCATTTTCTTTGCAATTTGTTCGTTAGAAAAGTTTTGGTCCAGAAAATTTAGCACTTCTTTTTCGCGCTTTGTTAAAAGCGAAAGATTTGTCCGAACTTCTAAAAATCTAGAAAACAAATCTTGCTGAATGTATTTTTTCCCGCTTGAAACAGCATTTATTGCTTCCAAAAGAATTTTTTCATCCGCATTTTTAGAAACAAATCCCATTGCACCAATTTTTTCGCCAAGCGCGTATTCAATTTTAACTCCATTGTCGTAAGCAGAATATATAATAGAAGGAATAGCGTTTTCCTTAAATATTTTTACAACATCAAATCCGTTTGTTTCGCTTTTAGCATCGTCTTTTAACTGAAGGTCAACAACAGCAACAACTTTGTCATCTTTTTGAACAGAATCTTTAACTTTTTGCAAAACAAGCGGAATTTCAGAAAAACATTCCGCCTCTGCAAGAACTTTCCAAGACGAATGTTCCGAAATGTACGAAATAATTCCAGTTCTAAGCATTTTGTGGTCGTCAACAAGAATCAAGTATTCCATAGAAATATTATAGCACCGTTTTCATAGAAAATCACAAAGTTAACTCTCGGAATTTCGCAAAGTTTTGTAAGAAGATTATTTTTTGTAAAATCCGTTATCGCTATCTTCGCTCCAAAGTTGATACATTTCTAGATAATGAGATTTTATAAATTTTTGAATTTTAGTAATTTCGTAGTCTTTTAGAATTCCTTTATCCTGAACAACAGTAGAACCATCTGCCCGAACAAAAAATTTT
>CAZJOU010000420.1:0-1713 GCA_964547685.1 uncultured Treponema sp.
GAGTTACTTCTACATCTCTTTCTGTAAAAGATGAACTTGGCCGCATTTGGTTTACATTGATTGACGGAATTGTAATGTACGATCCAGTTCATTCTGTTTCTAACAAAAAAGCGCCGATTGTTCATGTTCAAGAAGTTAGCGTTGATAATAATCGTTTTGTGCCTGAAAACGGCATTGTTGAAATTCCGCCTTCTGGAAAAAGACTTAGCATAAAATACACA
This sequence comes from uncultured Treponema sp., assembly GCA_964547685.1. Lineage (GTDB taxonomy): Bacteria > Spirochaetota > Spirochaetia > Treponematales > Treponemataceae > Treponema_D. The sequence goes on from CAZJOU010000420.1 coordinate 222, forward strand.
GGATTAAGTTTTGTTTCGCCTGAGCAAGTTCGTTTTAAGTTAATGCTTGAAGGTTTTGACAATGAATATTCTGATTGGTCAACAGAAAGAACTGTTTCGTATACAAACTTAAAGCCAGGTTCTTATAAATTTACTGTAATTGCAATCAACAATGATGATGTAGAAAGCGAACCGAGCGAAACTTTGCTTGTAATTAAAAAAGCGGCTTTTTGGCAGCGAGTTTGGTTCTGGATTTTAGTTGTTATTTTAGTTGCAGTTGTTGCTTTGCTTATATTTAGGCACAGAGTTCAAAAATTAAAAGCAGAAAATGAACGAATGCACCAAATTTATGTAGAAATTACGCAAGCACTAACTGGAACAATAGATGCAAAAGATAAATATACAAAAGGTCATTCAAATAGAGTTGCGTTGTATTCAAAAATGCTTGCGGAACGACTTGGTCTTTCTAGTAAAGAAGTAGAAAATGTTTATATGCAAGCAATGTTGCACGACATTGGAAAAATTGGCGTTCCAGACGCAATTATAAATAAGCCAGGAAAGCTTACCGACGAAGAGTACGAAGTTATAAAAACGCATCCGGTAATTGGTAGCGACATTCTAAAATCAATTACTTCGCTAAAAGGCATAGAAGTTGGCGCAAGAAGCCACCACGAACGTTTTGACGGAAAAGGTTACCCAGACGGATTAAAAGGTGAACAAATTCCATTTTCTGCGCGAATTATTGGCGTTGCCGACGCTTACGACGCAATGACAAGCAACAGAAGTTACCGAAGTTATTTAGCGCAAGATGTTGTTCGTGCAGAAATTGTAAAAGGAAAAGGAACGCAGTTTGACCCGCAAATTGCCGACAAAATGCTAGAAATAATAGACGAAGATGTAAATTATAATTTCCACGAAAAATAGATTGCCGTTTTTTTTATTGTTATCAAAATCTGCGTAAATCCGCGCTATCTGTGGGAAATTTAACTTTTCCTGAAACTTATAGATTTTGGGAAAAGTCATTCCGAACTTGATTCGGAATCTCCGAAAAGAAAAATTGTAAAAACTTCCGTGAAAATCCGTTTTGCATCACGTGGTGTTGGTGCCCGTGAGTTTCGCGTTTCACGCTCAACACACATACCAACAAACGTGTGCAAAGCCGGTTTTCACTTCAGTTTTTTCAATTTTTATTGTTTTGCAAAAAATTGCAGAACGTAAATATTTCCCAAAATCTATACTTTTCAAAAATTCGGTTTCCACGAATGCGGGATTCGTGCGTAAAACAACTTGCGCGGGACTACTTGTTGCCCCGCGTTATAGCGAAAGTGCTAGAAAAGATAAATGCATTATATTTTGCGTTTACAACTTTATTTTTGAAAAACAACCTGCGCGGGATTGTAGTGGCGAGCGAAGCGAGTTGCGAAGCAATGAAACCACGAAAAGCCCGTTGCGTTTCCAGTTTGCGCCCGAAAAAATAAAATTTACTAAATTATGCTTTTTTTGTTTTTTTCCC
>CAZJOU010000421.1:0-1697 GCA_964547685.1 uncultured Treponema sp.
GCGGAACAACCGTTTTTCCAAAGAATGCAATCGTAATTTTTTTGTTCAAGAAGAGCAAGAACAGTTTGCCCGTAATAATAATCTACCCAGCGACAATATTTTTTAACAAAATCTTGTGCGGATATTTTAAAGTATGCGCACAATGCGTTTAAGTCGCGCCAAGAAAGATACACAAATCCGGGTGAATGACCGCAACAAAAAGAACAACGCGCGCAACCAAAGTTCAATCCGTTCTTGTAAAATTTTTCTTCTTCCATAAAATTAAAGTATAAGGAATATGAATGGAAAACTCAAATGATAAAACGGGCGAAATTGTAGAAACGCTTTCGCAAAATGGTTTAAAAATTATTCAAGAAAAAAATGGTTTTAAGTTTGGAACAGACGCTTTTTTGTTGGCTTGGTTTGCAAAAGATGGAATAAGAAATGGTCAATCGGTTGTGGATTTATGCACGGGAACTGGAATTGTGCCACTTCTTTTGTCGGGCGCAAGCAGAGCGGTTAGTATTAAAGGAATAGAAGTTCAGGAAAAAGTTGCGGATATGGCAAAGCGTAGCGTAGAATTGAATGAACTTACGAACAAAATTGAAATTATTGCAGGCGACATAAAAAATGTGGAAAAACTTTTAGAAAAACATTCTGTAAATGTTGTAACGTGCAATCCGCCTTATATGATTTTTGGGCACGGAAAGCAAAATCCAACTGACGAAAAAGCAATTTCGCGATTTGAAATTCTTTGCTCTTTAGAAGATGTTGTGCGCGCAGCAGATTTTCTTTTAAAAGATTCTGGCGTTTTTTATATGATTCACCGACCTTTTAGATTAGCAGAAATTTTTAGAAGTTTAAGCACGCACAAAATTGAACCAAAGCGCATTCGCTTTGTGCAACCTTTTTCAGAAACAGAGCCAAATCTAGTTTTAATAGAAGCACGAAAAAATGCAAACCCAAGGCTTTTGGTTGAAAAACCACTTGTTGTTTATGAAAAAAAAGGTGAATATAGCAAAGAGATTAAAGAAATTTATAAAAGTTTTTAGGCTAAAAGTAGGGGCGTTGCGGGGGCTAATAGCAAAATTATTTTTGCCCCCGCAGAAAGGGGTGCTGTGCAACGAAGTGCACAGCAGGGGAAAGACTTTTCCCCTAAAAAATTTAAAAAATATAATTAAATTTTTAATTCAGAATGAAAATATTGAAGAGAACTAAATTTTATTCTTGCACTTAAAATTATTTTGGGATTTTTTCTATGTCTTAAAATTTCTTTTTTATAGAATAAAAGATATTCTTGGAATTTTTTTTGAATTTCGAAATCTTTAAAATGAATTGCTTGATAATCTACGTTACGTATTTCTGGTCTTTTTGTTTTATCTATATAGTTTTCATTTTTTATTACAACAGACTTTTGAAAATCCAAACCAGCATTAGTTTTGGTATCTGTTATAAAACAATCTTTATTATTTTTATTTATGTGACTTCTAAATGGAATAGCAAATTTATTTTCAAAACATTCTATAATGCAGACTGCGTAAGGTCTATTTTCTTTGTTTAAGATTTCTTTTAAAGAACCATATTTTTCGTAAAAAGATTTTGAAAGATAGCAAATTTCCATTTTCTCTCCAATTAAAAAGGCTCTGCATTTTACAGAGCCTTGTCATCAACTGAGCTTTTTTATTTAGCCAGGACACGCTCTATGTCCTCTTCATCAA
>CAZJOU010000422.1:0-1687 GCA_964547685.1 uncultured Treponema sp.
ACAACTACGACAACCACACAAGGAGGCAACTAATGCTTGATATGTTAAAACTTTTATTAAAATCTGCAATTATCGACAACGTTGTATTCATTCAATATCTTGCAATTTGCCCCTTTATAGGAATGACAAGCGAAACTGGCAAAGCCGCCGGAATGGGAATTGCAACTTCTTTTGTAATTGTGCTAGCAACTGCTGTAACTTGGCCAATTTACAAACTTGTTATGGTTCCGCTAGGACTAGAATTTTTACAAACATTATTTTTTATCTTAGTAATTGCCTCTTTAGTTCAACTTGTAGAATTCTTTTTAAAAAAATCAATTCCTGCGTTATACAAGTCAATGGGCGTTTACCTTGCGCTAATTACAACAAACTGCGCTGTTTTAGGCGTAACAATTAATTGCATAAGCAAAAATTACAATTACGGCCAAAGCATAATTTACGCGCTAGGTTCAGCCGCAGGATTTTTGTTAAGTATGGTAATTATGTCCGGCGTTCGTTCAAGAATAAAAATTGCAAACGTTCCAAAAAGTTTTAAAGGAACACCAATTTTATTTGTAGCCGCCGGTTTACTTTCGCTAGCATTTATGGGATTTAAGGGATTAATAAAATAGTTATAAAAATTTAAGTTTTGTTAAACCAATAAAATTGTCGTAACGGAGCAGAAAACGGCTTTTGCGAACGTTTGCAGGGCTGGGCTGCGAAGCAGCCGCTATATAGGTTTCCTATGCAGCCTGCACCACGTGTAGCAAAAACGGCTTTCTGCGAAAGTGAAGACAATTTTAATTGCAACACAATAAACTTAAAGTTTTATATTTTTTATGACACAAAGGAACGAATATGAATCTTATTTTATATACAATTATAGTTGCACTTATTATTGGCTTTATTTTAGGCTTATTGCTTGGACTTTTTAAAAAGATTTTTGCCGTAGAAGTAGACCCTAAAGTTCAAGAAGTTCGCGACGCACTAAGTGGTGCAAACTGTGGCGGTTGTGGCTATGCAGGTTGCGACGCATTTGCAGAAGCCGTTGTAAAAGGCGAAGCTCCAACAAATGGTTGCGTTGCTGGTGGCGCAGCCGTTTCTGCAAAAGTTTCCGAAATTATGGGCGTAGCAGCCGAATCATCTAAACCAAAAATCGCCTTTTTAGCGTGTGCAGGAACAAAAGATTGCGCAAAACAAAAAGGCAATTACGAAGGCGTAAAAACTTGCGCAGCTGCACAACTTACAGCAAACGGAACAAAAATGTGCGACTTTGGTTGTATTGGCTTTGGCGACTGTGTACAAGCGTGTCCGTTCAGCGCACTTTCTATGAACCCAAACGGACTTCCAGTTGTAAATTCCGAAAAATGCGTTGGTTGCGGAAAATGCGTAAAAACTTGCCCAAAACATTTGTTCGTTTTAATAAATAAAGACACTCGCGGAGCAATAGCACAATGTTCAAATCATAGCGACAACAAACCTCAAATTAAAAAAGATTGCGCAGTTGGCTGTTTTAAATGCGGAATGTGCGCAAGAAAATGCCCAAAAGCGTGCATAGATTTAACTTCCGGCATTCCGCAAATAGACTACGAAAAATGCGTAAGTTGTGGCGCATGCGTAGCCGCGTGTCCAGACCACGTTCTAACTTTAATTGGGAAAAAAACAAAAAAAGCATAATTTAGTAAATTTTATTTTTTCGGGCGCAAAC
>CAZJOU010000423.1:0-1683 GCA_964547685.1 uncultured Treponema sp.
TAAAATCCCTCGACCGTAAAAGGTCGTGCCAGTTCGAGTCTGGTTCCCGGCAAAATTGTAAATCTATATATTATATAGATTTACAAAGATATAAAAACATTTTCTATACTCCAAAAACGAATTAGAAAGCGTTAAAAATCTAAAAAAATGCGTTAAGGTAACATTTTGAGGTAACATTTTGAAATTGCCTTGAAAGTTTGCCCCGCAAAACAGAGGTTTTAAAATGGCTAATTCTAATTCGTTCCCTTTTGTTCTAACATACCGAAAAGATAAAAATGCGTTTTACATTCGTTTCAAAATAAAAAATGCAGACGGCAAAATTTCATATTTGCCTATGCTTAGCACCCACACAGATAGAAAATCAGACGCTTTAGAATTTGCTTATAAATGTATTGCAGACGGAATTCCGCAGAAACAGACAAAAAAGAAAGAATCGGAAAATACAAAACAACTTGAAAAGCCGAAAGAAAATCACTCTATAAAAACTCTTGCATTGATTAATTCTGTAAAGACGGCGGAACTTTCACAATCGGAAAGTTTGGCAATTCTTGACGAACTAAAGCACAAAGGAATTATTAGAAGTTACACGCTTACAGGAACAAAACAAGACATTAAACTATGCGATTATCTTCTTAATTTTTGGAATGAAGAAAAAAGCGATTATCTAAAAGAATGTAGACGGCAAGACAGAAAACTGACCGTTTGCCATATTCAGAAAAGTTATAATCACATAAAAAAATACTGGCTTCCATATTTCAAAGATATGCAAATAACTGAACTCACAAAACAAGACATCAGAAACTTTTTGAATGAACTTGACAAATTGCCTCTTGCACCTAAAACAAAAGCGCAGATTTACGGGGCTGGAAGAAAAGCATTAATTTACGCATACAATAATGACATAATCGAAAAGGAAATAACCGCTGGCATTATGAGTTTTGCTGGAAAATCAAAAGAGCGCGTTATTCTTACCAAAGAACAAGTTAGAGCAGTTTTTTCTGTAGAATGGATTGATGAAAGAATGAAACTTGCGAATCTCTTGGCATTAATTACGGGTATGAGATTAGGCGAAATAAGAGCGTTGCAAATTTGCGACTTAGGCGAAGACTGTATTTATGTGCGCCATTCTTGGAACGAACAGGAAGGTTTAAAATGCACAAAAAACCGCGAAAGCCGAACTGTTTACTGTCCTAGTGCAGTAACTCATTTATTACTTGAATTTGCAGAGAAAAATCCGTTAGGCGCAAAAATGGATTCCTTCGTTTTTTACGGTGATTTTAAGCCTGAACAACCGGCTTGCTCCGATTATTTTATTCGAGGATTAAAAGACGCTTTACTAAAAATCGGAATGAGCAAAGAACAGGCAAAACAAATAACTTTTCACGGCTGGCGACATTTATACAGTACAATAATGGCGGACAGATTGCCGTTTAGACTTTTACAGACACAAACAGGACATAAAACGATTGCAATGGTTGAACATTATTCACATCACATTTTAGATTCTGATTCTGAACAAATTCAAAATGCGCAGAATTATTTATTTGGTGAATACTTAGGAATCGCACATATAAACGCAGATTCAAAACGATACATTAAAAACAAGCCGATTGAATATAAAAAATAACGTTTACATTTAATAACTTTTAAGTTATTATAAAAGAGGTTTAATAATGTTTGATA
>CAZJOU010000424.1:0-1682 GCA_964547685.1 uncultured Treponema sp.
TCATCAACTGAGCTTTTTTATTTAGCCAGGACACGCTCTATGTCCTCTTCATCTAGTTTTAAATCTAAATGATTTTTTTTTATACGTCAAGCATTTTTTTAGAACGTATATTTTGCGCCAACTTGAACAAAGCTGTTTTCTGTCCAATCGCCAAATTCTTTGCGGTTTTCTACAAAGTTTTTCATATACATTCCGCTCGCAGAAAATTCTAGTCCGTCAGAAACGTACCAAGTTACTTTTGGCATAATGATTAAGTCAAAATGTTCAAATCCGTAAATGGCAGTTATTTCTGGTTTTACTTTGCTGTGGCAAAGATTGTCCGAAATATTTAAGACAAGTTTGTTGTCCGTTGTGTAAGTGTCGGCTTCTGTGTCGTCTGTATATTTAATTTTGTGGTGATTTACAATGTACTTACCTTGATTTTGAATGTTGATGTTTAATTCGCTAATTGGTAAGTCGCGGTCGAACCCAAAAACCCAAGCAACAGAATTGTTGTGAACGCTAGCATCGTCGCCGGCAATATCTTGTGTTAGATTATAAGCGGCTTCTGCGCGGAAGTTATATGCACCAAAAGTTTTTGCGGCTTCTACACCAAATACTTGCAAAAAGTCGTAGTCAATAAATTTGTCGTCTTCGCTATCTGTTCCTGCAAGATGTTTTGTAACAAAAGTTTTCATTTTTTGGTTGTCAAAAGAAGCACGTTTGTCGCGACCAAAATAGTAACTTAAACCCCAGTCCCAAGAACCGGTTGTTGTTGTAAAGCGTGCACCAGCTTGCATATATTTAAGTTGGTAAACGTTTGGATATAAATCGTCGGCTAGGGAAGAAGAGTTGCTAAGTTGTGCAAGATAAAGTTTATTGTAATTTGTAACTAGCGTGCTTGCTTCCATCATTTTGTCAGCATAGTTTTTTGCTTCTTCTGTCTTACTATTTGTAATGGCAGTTTCATAATAAACTCTATTAACTGTCAAATCCCTTCTTGCTTCTTCAAGTTTTTCTACAGTTTCGCTAATTGCGTCTGTAGCGTAACCAGTTAAAGTTTCTTTCAACTGTTTTACTTGCGTTGGAACCCAACGTCCGCTTTCTGCGTAACGGTCGGCAGTCATAAATGGTGTCCATACAAATTCAAATTTTGTAGAAGTAAATGGACCAACATCTTTTGGAACGTTGTAAATTGCGCGAATCATTGGTTCAGAAATTCGGCGGTCAATGTAGTCTGGACTTAAAAAGTCTTTGTAGTCGTTTGCGTTAAAATTATCTACAACGTGAAGTTTGTCGCCTTTTCCCCAAACAACTTTCATTTTTCCAGCCTGAATTTCCCAGTTGCCAAGATAAGCGGCAAGTGTAAGTTCATCGATTATATCTTGCGGATGATTTTTAATTACATCTTCGCTAAGACCAAATTTTGCTTCTGCAAAAACAGAATCGTTTGCATATTTTAAGTTAACTTTTCCTTTTGGAAATACTTCTGTTTCCCATTCGTCTATTGGAAGTCCGCTTGTATCTGTGTCGTCTACGTAAGCGCGAAAATCTATTTGCGCTTCGCCACCAATTTCTAGTTTTGTTGAAGAAAATCCGGAACCGCTAGAACTAGAAGAATCGTCGCCAAAGTCGCTAGAAAAATCGCTTCCGAAATCACTAGAAAAATCATCGCCAAAATCCGCATCTTGTGCAAAAGCAAA
>CAZJOU010000425.1:0-1674 GCA_964547685.1 uncultured Treponema sp.
TAATTCAAGAAAACATAATAGAACAAGGCGAAATAAATCTTGAACGCCTTGGCGACGGAAAACCGCCGTTTGACCGCCCAGGAAAACTTTTTGCCCTTTTTGGTCACGACGCGCAGAAAAAACTAATTTCGATTATCCGCACCGTAAATGACAACGCAAGAATTGCGTAAAGAGAGAAGAGTGTAATGGAAAATAAAATAAAAATATTTGAAAATCAAAAAGTTCGTACCGCATGGAATGAAGATGAAGAAGAATGGTACTTTTCGGTTGTTGATGTTTGCAGAGTTCTTGCAGGCTCAACTTCAAAAGATCCGGGTGCATATTGGCGAAAATTAAAGCAACGTCTAAAAGAAGAAGGAAGCGAGGTCGTGACAAATTGTCACGAACTGAAATTACCTTCGTCTGATGGAAAAACATACAAAACCGATGTTCTTTCTACAAAAAATATCTTACGTCTTGTGCAGTCAATTCCTTCTCCAAAAGCAGAACCGTTTAAAATGTGGCTTGCACAAGTTGGTAGTGAGCGACTGGATGAAATATCTGATCCGGAAAAAGCAATAAAACGTGCTGCAGATTTTTACAGAGCAAAAGGTTATACAGAAAATTGGATTAATCAGCGGCTTCAAACGATTGAAATGCGAAAAGAACTTACAGATGAATGGAAAACACGCGGAATTGAAAAAGAAAAAGATTACGCAATTTTAACAAATGAAATGACAAAGGCTTGGAGCGGACTTTCTGTAAAAGAATACAAAAATCTGAAAGGCTTAAAAAAAGAAAATCTACGCGACAATATGACAAATCTTGAGCTTGTCTTGAATATGCTTGCTGAAGTTTCGACAACTGCAATTTCAAAATCGAAAGAGCCAGAAACTTTTAATGAAAATTTGCAAGTTGCAAAAGAAGGTGGAACAGTTGCAAAAAATGCACGGACTGATATTGAATCAAGAATTGGGAAAAAGGTAATTTCTCCGCTGAATGCTGGCAATAAGGCTGCACTTGAAATTGAAGAGAATAAAAACAAATGAACGAATACAAAACAGTTAGATTGAGAGATTATATTTTTGAATACTCAGAAAGAAATAAAAATTGTGAAAATATCCCTGTTTATAGCGTTACAAATTCTAACGGTTTTTGCACTGAATATTTTAGCAAAGATGTTTCAAGTAAAGATAAGTCAAATTACAAGGTAGTTCCTTATGGATATTTTGCGTATAATCCCTCACGAATAAATGTTGGCTCTGTTGACTGGTTGCGTAATGAAGAAAAAGTTATTGTTAGTCCATTGTATAATGTTTTTGGCGTTTCTCCAAAAATTGAAAATCAATATTTATATTATTACCTAAAAAGTGATTTTTGCCATACGTACATTGTTGCGAAAGCTGAAGGAAGCGTCCGTGATAATTTAAAGATTTCCAAGCTTGGAGAATTTCCTTTTCCACTTCCGCCGCTACAAACCCAGAAACAAATTGCCGCACGCTTGGATTTATGCACAGACACAATCGCAAAGCACAAAAAACTTTTGGAACTTCACGAAACGCTAATAAAAAGTCAGTTTGTAAAGATGTTTGGAGATCCAAAAATCAATTCATTGAATCTTCCGACAAAAAAATTTGAATATATTGTAAAACTTCAAAGAGGTTTTGATTTGCCAGTTCAAAATAGAAATCAATC
>CAZJOU010000426.1:0-1673 GCA_964547685.1 uncultured Treponema sp.
GGCGTTTTATCTTGCGTACGTCCGTCAAAACTTGCTGCCCAGCCTGCGCGACCGTCAATTCCTGCGCCGAACATCATTTCTATTCCGCTAAGTAAGCCTGCGTCAAGGAACGCTGCGTTTATGTGTCCGCCGCCTGTAACAAGTGCGAACTTAACGCCGAATTCTTTTTCAAGAATCTGCATTGCGTTTTTTAAGTCAATTTTTTCGCTTCCGCAAGTTATGTACGAAATCTTTTTTGACTTTAAATATTCAAGATATTCTGTGCTTGCTTTTTCGCTTGCGATTACAACAAGCGGCTTTCCTGCAACTTTGTTTGTTCCCCAAAGTAAAGTTCCGCGCGTGTCAAGGCACACTTGATAACTTGATGCATTTTCCGCTTTGTAGAAAGTTTTTCCTGCGGCAGAATAATGTTTTGGTTCAAAAGTTCCGCTTTCCGCATAATGCATTGCGTTTGTGGTTTTTCCGTTTATTTGCGTAAAGTCGCCAAAACTTGCCAAATGTTCGTAATAACTTTTTGAAGTTGGATCAATTTTTTCGGTCATGTCGCAGTCGATTCTTCCATCAAGACTTGCGTACATATAACAAATGATTTTCATAATTCCTCCGTTTTTAAAAGATTATAAAAACAGAACGAAATCGTTACAAATATTTTGTTTTTATAGCAATCAATGCTTTGTAGGTATTAATTATAAAATCTGCTATATTGTTATTTCTTTTTTTATTTCGTCTAAAAAAAGTTTTGCTTGCTTTGAAAGGCGAAAATCCTTGCGCCAAGCTAAAACGGCTTCGCTTTCTACTGGCGGTTCTAGCGGAATAAAAGTTAGGTCGCTTTCTTTCGAAGTATTTGCAAGTTCCGCGAACGAAATTGTAGAACAAACTCCCGCCTGAATTAAAACGGCAGCGTTATAAATTAAATTGTACGAACCAACTAAATTGTATTTTTCCATTGAATTTGGACCACCAAACCAGTTTAAAAGTTCTTTTTTAGAAAGTGCTTGCTGCGAAAGTAAAATTGGTTCGTAATGTTCTAGCAAATTTTCGCGACGAATTTTTTTGTACTTTGCAAGGTCGTTGTCACGTCGCGTAATTACGCCCCAAATATCTTTTCGCGGAAGCGGAATAAAATTGTATTTTTCTGAATTGTTAAAGCCGATAAAAACGCCGAAGTCGCAAAGCCCGCGGTCTAGTCGTTCGGAAATAATTGCAGCATCACCAGAAAAAACGTGAATTTCAATTTTTTGATGCGTTTCGCGAATTTTTTTTATTGCATGCGCAACAGCTTCAAAAGATTTTGTTTCGCCCGCTCCAATAAAGATTTTTCCAAAAATTTCGGATTTATCGTTTTTAAATTCGTCTAGTGTTTTTTCTGAAAGTTGAACAATTTGATTTGCGTAGTTGTAAAATCGCGTTCCTTCATCTGTTAAAAGAAATTTGCGATTTTGACGATTTCGCGCAAAAAGTTCTACACCAAGTTCGTCTTCTAAGTCCATAATTTGCCGCGAAAGTGTTGGCTGCGTAATGTGAATTATATCTGCCGCTTTAGAAATATTTTGTTCGTCGGCAATTGTAAGAAAATATTTTAATACTCGAAGTTCCATTTTTTTTTACCTTGATTAAATGCTTTTTAAGCATATTTTAGCATAGAAACAAAGTTTTTGCTATAATCATTTTTC
>CAZJOU010000427.1:0-1665 GCA_964547685.1 uncultured Treponema sp.
TGTGAATTTCCCGCAGATTTCGCAGATAACGCAGATTTTGATAACAATAAAAAAATCCTAAAAAGTGGGACGCAGGCGAAAAATGAAAGGTCCCAAGGAAGCCTAACATCGAAGATGTCGGCGGACTGGGAAAGTTCGTTTTTCGCCGTCGCTGGGACCCGCTTTTTAGGATTTTTTTTAATTGCAACACAATTTTATGTAGATTGTCGGGTCAAGCCCGACAATGACACATTTTCCCAAAATCTATACTTAAAAAAATTGACAACTGAGCTATAATTCTTAAAATTCTAGTAAGGTACATATTGTGAAATCAATTTATATAAATTCGTCTGTTTCGGAAAAAGAAGCGAAAAAGCGATTTTACTTTCCGGAAAATATTATGATGGAAAATGCTGCTTGCGCATTAGAAAGCGAAGTTTTAGCAAAAAATCCGGAATTTGTGCTAATTTTATGTGGAAGCGGCAATAATGGTGGCGACGGTTACGCTCTTTCTAGGCGGATTTTTGGCAAAGTACAAAATGTTTTAGTTCTTTCGTTCGGAAATCCAAAAACAGAAGAAGCAATTTTGCAACAAAAAATGGCTTTTGCAGTTGGCGTAAAAATAATTAATGCCGAAGATTTCTTTGCAAAAAATTGTGAATTGCAAAATGTAACCAAATCTTCGTTTGTAATTGTAGATTGCGTTTACGGAACAGGTTTTCATGGCGAACTTTTGGAAAATGTTGCAAGCGCAATTTCTTGGTGCAATGCGCAAAGTGCGTTTAGAATTGCGTGCGACATTCCAAGTGGAATTGATAAAAACGGAATTATACAAACTTTAGTTAATAACGAAAAAATTGCGTTTTGCGCGCACGAAACTGTAACAATGGGCGCGCTAAAAATTGCACTTTTTAGCGACGAAGCAAAAGATTTTGTTGGCGAAGTAAAAGTTGCAGATTTAGGAATTTCGCAAAAAGTATTTGAAAGTTGTGCTTTGCCAGACGCTTTTCTAATAGAGGAAAAAGATATAAAACTTCCAATTCGTACAAAAAAATCTGTTCACAAAGGAAATTTTGGCCATTCTGTTGTAGTTTTAGGCGAAAAGGCTGGCGCTGGAATTATTGCTGGAACTGCGGCTTTGCGTTTTGGCTCTGGTTTGGTTACGCTTTTAAAAACTGAACTTTTTAACGAAAATTTTTTAATTTCGCCAGAATTAATGATTTCTAACGAAATGCCAGAAAAAACTAGCGCAATTTTAATTGGAAGCGGACTTGGTAGAACGGAAAATGCGCAAAAAGTTATTCAAAGTATAATTGAGTTTGCTAAAAAAATGCAAAATATTGTGTTGGTTTTAGATGCTGATTTTTTTTATTGCAAAAATTTAATGTCAACTTTGCAAAAATTAAACGAACTAAAAAATGCGCGCATAATTTTAACGCCACATCCAAAAGAACTTTTTGAACTTGTAAATGCTTGCAAAATAAAGAGCGACAATAAAGAAAATGTTTCGCTTACTAGCGTTATTCAAAATAGGTTCAAATATGCAAATTGCTTTGCGAAAATGTTTCCTAATTTAACGTTAGTTTCTAAAGGCGCAAATACTTATATTTTTAGTGGCGAAAAAACTTTTGTTTGTGATTGTGGAAGTTCTGCGCTTGCAAAAGCGGGAAGTGGCGATGTTCTTGC
>CAZJOU010000428.1:0-1661 GCA_964547685.1 uncultured Treponema sp.
AACAGTGAAGAAGAAATGATAAAAGACATGGCAAACTTTAGAAAATCAAGAATGGAATCTAAATGAAAATTATGCTTGATACGAATGTTTTAATTTCTGCTCTTGTTTTTGGTGGAAAAACAAAACATCTTCTTGAAAATCTTGTATTATCCGAACATGAAATTTTTGTTTCTGAATATGTATGTAATGAATTTGCAGATAAACTAAAAGAAAAATGGCCAGATAAATCAGAACGGCTTTTTGCAATCTTTAAAAAAATGAGTTTTACTTTTTGCAAAAGCGCAAATCAAGTTTTAGGTTCAGTTCGTGACAAAAAAGATATTCCCGTTTTAAGCGACGCAATTTTTAATGAAGTAGATGTGCTTTTAACTGGCGATAAAGACTTTCTTGAATCAAATATAGAGAATCCTTTAATTTATTCTCCAAAAATGATGTTGGAATTTCTTGGAATAGAAATCTAATACACAAACAGTTCAAAAGTCGCTACAAAAACCAGAAACGTTGTACAAAGCATTGATGCAAAAGTATTTTGAATAAATAGGTGTTTGCTTACGCGCACATCGTGGACGACAGGTGGTTATTGAGCCTCGTCGTACCGAAGGTCGCCGAAGGCTAACACTCAACCATCGGAATGTAAAATCAACTGCCAGAATTATTAATTATAAATTATGCATTATTAATTATTTATTTGGAAATGCGTTAGTGATTGTAGGTGCGCGCGAAGCGCGTTCCGAAGCGAAGCGTAGGAATGAAGGCGAAAGCCGGAACACCGAAAAGCACGGCGACGCGAAGCGGCGCAACGCCCAGATAAAAATTTTACATAAATTTAACAAAAATTTGATAATTTTCTAGTTTGGTGCGAAAATTATTTTATGGCGATTGAAGTTTTTAATAGAACAGAAATTAAATATTTGCTTTCGGACGACGACAAGAATGCGCTTTTGGCGATTATTGGGCAATATATGAACGCAGATCCGTTTAATAAAGACGGAAAACCTTATTCAATTAGCAATTTGTATTTGGATACGGAAGCAGACGAACTTATTAGAAAATCGCTGGAAAAGCCTGCTTTTAAGGAAAAAATTCGGCTACGAAGTTATGGTCAAGTTCCGCTGGATGCAAAAGTTTTTTTGGAAAGCAAGAAAAAATTTGACGGCGTTGTAAATAAGCGGCGAACGAACTTTATTCTTTCTGATGCGTACAAATATTTTGAAACTGGCGAAATTGCAGAAAATCCTAACGCAAAAATGAACAAGCAAGTAATGAAAGAAATTGACTACATTGTTCATTTTTACCGATTAAAGCCAAAAGTTTTTATTTCGTATGACAGATTGGCGTTTTTTGAAAAAGAAGATTCGGATTTTCGCTTAACGATTGACAGAAACATTCAAACTAGGCGCGAAGATTTACGATTAGATTCGCCAGCATACGGAACGCAACTTTTAAAGCCTGGCGAATGGCTTATGGAAGCAAAAGCGTTTAAGGCTTTTCCGCTTTGGTTTGCAAAGTTTCTTTCGGAACGAAAATTGTTCAGCACGTCGTTTTCTAAATACGGCGCGGAATATAAAAAATATGCGGAAAGCAAAAAAATTGGTCATTGAGCCTGTCGGAATGACGATTTTATAGGAGTTTTTATGTTAAACGGTTTTGTTGTTACTTCT
>CAZJOU010000429.1:0-1649 GCA_964547685.1 uncultured Treponema sp.
GGCTCTTTATATACTTTTATAAATTCTCGATTATAATATTCATCTCCATCGTCCCATTCTAATGTCCATGATGTATCTCCAGATGCCATAGACCATACTTTTGCAACATAACAAGTATCTGTAATCTCATTATGAATAGTTACTTTCCCCATACCATCTGGAATATCTTGATTACAACCCGTGAAAACTAATGCAATAAAAACCAACAAACAGAAAAGATTTCTAATTTTATTCATAATTTACTCCTTATTTCTAAAAATTACTTTTATTTTCCTAATTATCGTAAAGTTTTGTAAAAACTTCCAAATCCAGCATCATCTTCTTTCATAACATGAACACGAAGTTCTCCGTAATTTTCCGGTTTTAAATGACTTTTTTGAAGAATTAAAAAACTTTCAGCCTCACTTATTGCTTGCTCAACCGTGTTATATCGTTCCATTTCTTCTTGTTCATTATTTGCTTTAATTTTAATTACAGAATATTTCATAACAAACCCCTTAATCTTCATTTTCAACAACTTTCATTACAGCCTTTTTACAAAAATGCGAAACATTTGTTTTATGTTTTTCTGCTGCAATCTCAATTTTATCATACTCATCAAATTTTACTCTGATTTGTATTTTTTTTGATGGGCTTGGTTTTCTACCAGCTCCTGCTCTTTTTCCGCCTCTTGGCATTTACTACAAACCTCCTCTTTATTCTATTACTGATATATTATAATATTATATTTTGAAATATGTCAAGTATTTTTCTAAAAACTTTTCATATTTTATTAGTTTTTCAAGGAGGCAAAAATGAAAAACAAACCTTATCATTTAATTTCTTCTCATTTTGAAGAAATTTATCCAGGCGGAGGTTGCAACGTAGAGCAACTAAGAAAAAACAAAAGAGGAAAAATAAAATCTTTTTCAAGAGCAAGTCAAAGAAAATTATGTTTGACTTTAGATTCTATAAAAGATTTTACACCAGAACTTTCTATCTCTATAACCCTAAAAGAATTTATACCAAACAAAAGTTACTTCAAAGAGATAAAATCCTTCTGTAGAAGTTACTCAAAAAATGAATATACTAAAAAAAAATAAAACCACCTCTTTTTATGTGGAAAAAAAAGATAGAAACTACTCTCACCTTTTGTATTCTTACAAACCTTAATATTCCTTATTTAACAACATCTTTTTTAGAGAACCGATTTCAAAATTTATGGGAACAAAAAACACAAACACTTGTATCTGTATCAATTACAAAAGTTACAAGTTCTAATAAAAATGAAGTAATAAGGAAATTCTGCTTTGAAAATTATTCAAATAATAAAATTCCAGGCAGATATTGGGGAGCAATAAATATTTCTTATTACAACAGAAAAGACGTGGAACTAATACCAATAACCCCTTCTGAAATAAAAACTCTAAAGAAAAAGTTAAAAAAAGTTTCTTCTGAAAATATTAAAAAAAATTTTTATTTTAGGGAAAAATAATTTGACAAAAAAAAACTATGTTAGTATACTAAAAACACTAGAGCGGTGTGTGCATAAAAGAACAGATTAAAAAGTTTCTAGTCTTCAAAATTATTTATAAGTGCAAAAATAAACGTTCGTTAGACAGAATACACATTATAGGACGTAACTTTTTAGTAAAAAAAATAGGTGGTTA
>CAZJOU010000430.1:0-1646 GCA_964547685.1 uncultured Treponema sp.
TCATCGTTCCCGTATATGTGCCAAGGACATCTGCTGGATACACATTGAGTGTCACACTGCCAAGAGTGTATGAATACTCATAGGTGCCGTCATTATCATTGCTCTTTGTAGCTGTAATTGTAACTTTTCCAACTTCTAAGGCTGTGACAGTTCCGTCAGATTCAACTTTGGCAACGCTTGTATCAGAAGATGTGAAGCTTAAACCTGAGATAGTTGAGCTTATTTTTACAGTTCCGCCTACTTCTACATTCGTGTCTTCTGCTGTAAGAACAATCGGGACTGGGCCAGATAAAGGCAAATCCTCATCGTCGTCGTTTGAGCATGACACAAAGCCTGTTACGGCAAGTGCCGCAACCATCAAAGCAAGAAATAATTTCTTGAGCTTTAACATATTTTTTTCCTTTTGCTGATTTTATCAGCGTTTTCGATAACCAGCGCATACGCGCGGCTTTATCACAAGCGGAAAACAATACCGTCATTCCGAACTTGTTTCGGAATCTGTAATAAACAGATGCTGAAATAAATTCAGCATGACAGCATTTCCCGCAATGTAAACTTAGTTTGAAGTGAACGTCACTGTTGTTCCGCCCATTACTTCAGTCGTTGTGAAAGTTGCGGCCAGCTTTTCGTCAGTACCGAATGTTCCGAAAAAAGTTGCTGAGTAGGAATTTGCCGAACCAGTTGAGCCGGGCATTGCCATTGAAACTGTTCCGCTTCCAGAGAAAGTGTAAGCTCCGCTTGATTCCGTAACTGTGACAGAATCAAAAGTCCAAGTTGAAGGAAAAGCCGTGTTTGTGTGGACAACTTTCACAGTTCCGTCGCTGTTTGCAGAAATCACAACTTCTTCGTTCGTTCCGTCAAATCCTGATGAAAAATAAGTTGAAGCGGCTTTTGTCTCGCCGTAGAAAGTTCCGATGTAGCCGTCAGCTTCTGATGATTTTTTGTCCTCGTCAGTCTTTTTCTTAATCTCGCTCGGTGTTGTGTTCTTTGTGCCGGAGTTTCTGTCCATGTCTATCGGCTTGCCGGACATCGAGCTTCCCGCGCCGGTTGTTCCCGCGTTCTCAACCTCCACCGTGATGTTCTTGAGCGTGTTGATTGCAAGAAAAACTTTCATCGAAGCCTGCGTCCGCTCCGTGTCCGCCGACATCAGGCTTTCGTCCGTGTACCAGTAAGTTTCGTAGACGTTGCTATAAGTTTTTCCGTCTTTTGTGAAAGGCACGGCAACGTAGTAAAACTGGTTGTTCGCCATTCCGTTGCTGGACATGTTCCAGTCAAGACGCGTCGCGTTGTAAAGCGTGATTTCGGGCGAAAGCTTGTTTCCGGAGGAAGCGTTCACTGTGCCTTGGTATGTGTAGCCGTAGATTTCCGCAATGTCGTGCTCGCCGTAGTCATCATCGCTGTCCTCGTCCTCGTTCCCGTAGCAAGAGGCAAAAAGCGCGAGAATCAAAACTGATAAAAGTGTGTAAAAAAGTTTTTTCATAAAATTTCCTTTTGGGCGTTCCCTGCCATTCGGCAGGTCGGGCTATCCGCGGTTCCGCCTTTCGGCTCCATTCTAAAACGGCCAGTCACCCTGAACTAGTTTCAGGGTCTACTTCAATGTTTCGACAGATTCCGAATCAAGTTCGGAATGACGTGCTTTATTGCCG
>CAZJOU010000431.1:0-1643 GCA_964547685.1 uncultured Treponema sp.
TTAGCACTTGTTGTGCTAATTCCGTTTTGATTAATAGAGCAAATGTCGAGTTTTAGTACAAATCAATAAAAATTGTCTGTGCGGAGCAGAAACCGGCTTTTGCGAACACTTTGAGGGCTGAGGTTGCGTAAGCAACCGGTAAAATAAAATTCCTTACAGCCTCAACCGTGTGCAGCAAAAACGGATTTCTGCGGAAGCACAGACAATTTTGATGCATCAATTAAAACTCGATATTTGACCTAGCTATTTTTTTAACAGAGCTGCAAATGGATTGTAGGTTTCGCCATCGTTGTCGCTGTGTTCGCTAAAATATTCGCTTGCTTCTTCGTCTTGTTCGGTGGAAGTGCTTGGAATTAGCGAAATTCTGCGATTTTTTGCGTCTATTTCTTTAATCACAACGGACATTGGCTGACCAACAGAAAATTTCTTTTTTAAGTTTGTGTTTCTGTCTACGCCAAGCGCCGAAATGTGAACAAGTCCGTCTACGCCACTTTCTAAGTTTATAAAAACTCCAAAATCGGTAACGCGACTAATTTTTCCGTCAATTTTTTGTCCTTTAGAAAAACGTTCGTTTACAGTTTCCCAAGGATTTTTTATTAACGCTTTTGTACTTATAGAAACGCGCTCTTTTTCCCAATCTGCATTTAGAACTTTTGCAGTAACTTCTTGGCCAACTTTTAGAACTTTCGTAATATCGTCAACTCGGTCAAGCGAAATTTCCGAAATTGGAAGCAACGCCTGAAATCCGTCTACATCTACAAATGCGCCAAACGACTGAAGCGATTTTACAGTTCCTGTAACAACTGAACCAACAGCAATTTTTTGACTAAGTCCAGAAAGTTGATTTTGATGTTCCGCTTCCAAAACTTTACGATTAGAAACAACAAATTTCTTTCCACCTTCTGTATATTCTTGGATTATAAAAGTTAACGTTTTTCCTACAAAATACGAAGGTTCTTCTTTTTGGCGAAATCCCATTTGCGAATATGGACAAAAAGCACGTTCTGCACCAATTTTTACTTCAAATCCGCCTTTAATTTCTTTTTCTACATTTCCTTCTACTGGAATATGATTTTTAAATGCGTTTTCTAACATTGAATCATCTGCAGATTGCCCCGCAATTTTTGTTGTAAAGCGATTTTCGCCATTTTTTTCGCCAAGATAAAAAACTTTTATTTTGTCGCCTTCTTTTATGGTTATATTTCCATCAGAATCTGTAAATTCCGCAGCCGAAACTACGCCTTCGCTTTTTGCATTTAAGTCTATAAAAACAGTGTCGCCACTAATTTGCACAACTGTAGATTCAATTTCTTGTCCTGGAGTTAATTTTTCAAACATAGTTTTTTCCTTATTTTCTATCAAAAATTTAACGTTTAGCTATTAAAAATTGTCTACACTTCCGTGAAAATACGTTTTTGCTCCGCACGGTGCAGGCTGCAAAGAAATTTATCTTATCGGTTGCTACGCAACCTCAGCCCTGCAAGTGCTCGCAAAAGCCGTTTTTCACTCCGTGTAGACAATTTTTATTTTTATTCAACCGTTATTTTTTTTCCCTTATATCAATTCCTTTTTAATAGGTTTTGCATCGAACAAACTTCTTGTTGCTTCGTTTATTCGCTTTGCAACAACTGGATTATTCATTG
>CAZJOU010000432.1:0-1634 GCA_964547685.1 uncultured Treponema sp.
CACTTGTAAACTGACTAAATTGCTTGTCTGTATATTTATCAAATCTATTAAAATTATAAATTAAAGTCCAAAGTCCTGGTAAAGACAAATTAATAGTTTTTTCAGAACTATCAGTTGTTGAATCAGTTGCTGAGGTTGATGATGCTGCTGCACTGCTTGTTCCAAAGCTTTTGAATATACAAATCTTAGTAACATTTGTTGCATCTGAAAGCAATTCTTTTAGAGCAGATTCATCAGTATTATCTGCAGGTACAAGTAAAACATTCACTCCTGGCTCGACAGTTGCAGTTCCGTTACTCTTAAATGATAAAGTATCTTCTTCTGTTGCATAATTTACATAAATATCAAAACTTACAGATTTTTGTTCATTAGAACTATTTGTCCATGTGTAAGTAAATGAATTATCGTTTGTGTTGCTTGCTTTATAAACCCAAGTATCTTTTGGTGCAGTAAAATCATTTTCACCATCACATCCTGTAAAAATCATTCCGCTTAAAAACAATGTTAGGGCGGAAATTAATAAACAAATTTTTTTCATAATTGCCTCTTTTTTTTATAATATTTTTAATTATAATTCACAGCGTTGTAATTGTCAAAAAATACAAACTTAATTTTGCCCGCTTTGCAAAGTTGCTCTCTAACTTTTCCAAGTTTCGCAACTTTTACCGCTTAAAATATAACCTAAGAACGCTTGTCTTTTAACAAAGCCTCTAATTCTGCAATTCGCTTTGCTTGTCTAGCGACTTCCGCATCTTTTTGCGCAACAGTTTGCCTAAGCAACTTTTCATCTTCGGCTTTTTGTTTTGCAATGCCGATTGCTTCGCCTTCTTTAATTCCGTGCTGGCGTTCGTAGTACTGCCATCGTTCGTATGTCATATAATCTTGCCTCCATCGTTCATTCTTGCGCGCTAAGTTTACTAAGTTTGTTAGAGTTTTAGTAAATTCTGTTTCAGCTTTATTTTTTGCAAAAAATTTTAGTAAGCCTTTTAATTCGTTATTGTTTTGTATTTTATCATAATTTTTCACATTAAAAAACACTTTTTTTGTTCGGTCGTTTAGTTCTGTTTGTTTGTCTTCTATATCAATATTCTTAAAAATTCGAACAGCTTTAGCTTCTGCATTTTTAAACGGATTAAATGTGCAGATAAAAATTACAACTGAATTTTTTAATTTGCTGTAAGGTTCGCCTGTTTTAAGTGAATCTACGTCCATCATTCCTTGATAGTATCGGACTCGCTCGGGTAAGTCTGTTTCTTCAACAGTTTGCATTTCTATATCGTAAAGATGCTTATTGTCTTCTGTAAAAACATCAAAACGAACTCCGCGATTTTCTATATTGCTTTCGATTGTATATTCGCCTTGCGGTTTTTTAATTTTTACAATTTTTATTCCAAGCAAAATTTCCAAAAGCCTGCGACAAGCTTCTGAGTTTGTTGTAAAAACTTTATTGAACATAAATCTATTCGTAATTTTTTGGTTAGACCAATCGTTTGATTCTTCTTTTGATTGAACAACTTTTTCTTTCACATAAACTCCTAGAAAATAAAAAACTTCACGATTGATACGTGAAGTTTTTTGGTTCTATAATATATATCGCTTTTAAATTAAGAATTCGGAAATAAATCACAAAAAAA
>CAZJOU010000433.1:0-1626 GCA_964547685.1 uncultured Treponema sp.
ACTAAAAACTCGACATTTGGTCTATATCTGCATTTTTCTAAACGCTTCGGCTAATTTTTCGGAAATTTTTGCAAATTCGCCTTCGGAAGAAATTTTAAACGCAGAAAGCACTTCGGAATCAATTTGGTAATATTCCAATTCATATTCCTGAAAATGACTTATAGAGTCCGCAAGATTTACAACATAAACAAGTCGCTTAGATTCTTCTGGAGCTTCTTCTACATTATTGTGGTAGCGAATTACATCAACTAAAGTTTTAGGAAAATTCCACTTTTCTGCAACTTTTGCGCCAATTTCACCATGATTTACGCCAGATACAACTTTTTCTATTAATTCCGGAGAAACGCCTTTAGACGCGCAAATTGTTTTTAAGTTTTCCAAAAAATCTGGATTTACATTTTCAAAAATAATTTTTCCCATGTCGTGCAAAAGTCCGCAAACATACGAATCTTCAACTATTGTATGGTCATCTGCGCAAAAATTTCGCGCAATATTATAAGAATAAAAAGCAACTTGATACGCGTGAACCCAAAGTTGTTCGCTATTTCCATCTACAGAAGCAAAAGTTTTTAGCGAACCTACCGTGTAAAGCATATTTTTAATTCCGCGAATTCCAATTAGTTTTACAGCATCAGAAATGCTTTTACACGGCGTAGAAAGCGCAAAAGCCGCAGAATTAACTTGTTTTAAAAGTTCGCCAGTAAGCGCAACATCGTTACTTATTTGCATTGCAATTTCCGACATTTTCGCTTTTGGATCGCCCAAAAGTTTGCTAAGCCTAGCAATATTTTCTGGAAATTGCGGTAAATCATCTATTGCTTTTCTAAATTCATCAGAAATTAAATCTATTTGTTGCGCTGTTTTTTCGCTAAGCGGTAAAATAATTCGCGTAATTGTTTCGCCATTTTCGCACAAAACCTGAAAATTATCTTCCGTAAGTCCAATCTTTTCTAGCATTAAAATCATAATAATCAATCCAAGTCCTGCACCTTCGGAATCGTCTAACGCTTGCAGCAAAGAATCTTGAATTGTCGTGTATTGTTCAACTCGGCAAAGTTTATCGTGAACTCGCTTATATTCAAAAACAACCATTTTAGAGTTGTTTCTAATTTCAATTTTTATTTTATTATTTTTATATTGAAGAACTAATTTTATGTACAAACCTGCAAGTTTTTGCTTTTCCAAATAATAATTTATATTGTTAAAAGTAATTTGCTTAAAGTTCTTCATTCCCTCTTCGTAGTCTTTTTCGTTATTTATATCAAGATGTTTTTCTGCAAAATAAATTCGCTTTGTGTTTGCCTTTTTTGCATTTGTAATAAGTTCTTGCTGGCAATAAGTTAAATATTGAACCATTTGATCTTGGCCAAGTTGATGAAGAAATTCTTTTAGAATTTCGTCCATATAAACTTCCATATCATGAGGCAAAGTATAAGTTGTAATTGTAAGTGGCAAACCAGAACGAATTGCCATCTTTATTTTATCTGAATCTACAGAAATTTTTCTTTCTGCCATTGCACTTACCCAACTTTGCAAAATATTTAACTAAATGTCAAGTTTTAATTGATTCATCAAAATTATCTGTGCTCTCGCGGAAAGCCGTTTTTGCTTTGCACGGTGCAGGCT
>CAZJOU010000434.1:0-1622 GCA_964547685.1 uncultured Treponema sp.
ACCGCTTGCTTATGCTAATGTGCCACGAAGATTCAATCCACGAAGTAATTGCGTTTCCGAAGAACAATCTCGCAATGTCGCCTATGGATGAATGTCCGAGTGAGGTTGAGCAGAAACAACTGGATGAGCTGCATATCAAAGTTACGGAAAAGAAAGAAGAATAAAAAAAACTTTATTTATGGAGGTTTCAAAATGGCAAGTGGTCATGATTTTAATTTTGCTGGGGGGGGGCTTTTAGCAAGAATGGGAGCAACGTGGTTTGTTTCCTATGCATATTATTGTAACATTGATAACACTCATAGAAATTGGGACCGAGTAAGTACAGCAGTTAATAGAATGTCTGTTTATGCAAGTTCCGCTAATTATCATAAATTTTGGTTAACAGAAGTTCTTAAGATGGACGATAAAAGGTTAAACACAAATACCATTGGATTAAAAGCTTCTGAAACAAAAAAAATGGCAGAAAAAATTCTAAGCGTTATGTAATATTTGCACGTCGGTTGACGATCAACAACTTAAAGACCTTCACATTAATGTTTACGACGCGGAAGAATAAACTTTAAATTATATGAACACAAAGGCGTTGCGGCAAAAAATCCTAGATTTAGCGATTTAAAAAAACAGTCCGCGGTCCCTATGTCATCTTTCGATGAACCACCTGCTCAAGGCAGGGAGAAGGAATCCCGCGGCTCACAAATATAATATAGTGTAAATTTTTCAAAAAATCAACTAAAATATAAAAAGTATGAATCATAATCAATATGAAAGCATAGAAAATGTTCTTTCTCAAATCAGATTGCAAGCGTATGCAGGAAAAACAGATGATGAAACCATAAACAACTATTTAAATAATATAGAAGTCTGCCGTTCATTTTATCCTTTGCTGCATTTTTTTGAGGTAAGTCTTCGCAATGCAATTGATAAAGCATTTTCAGATTATGTAAACGGCAAAGAATGGTTTGATATTCTTCCAATGGATTCAAAAAGCATTCAAAAAATTCTTGATGCCAAAAAGTCCATAAAACTGCATAATCATCTTGTTACACATGACAGAATTGTCGCGGAACTAAGTCTTGGATTTTGGACATCTTTTTTCTCAAAGAAATTTTCACAGTATCAATATCAAGGCTATATGCTAAAAAAATCTTTTCCGAATTGCCCAAAATATATGAGAACCGCAAAAACAATGCAGAAAAGATTCGAAAATTTCAGAATTCTTCGGAACAGAATATCTCATTGCGAACAAATAAATAATTTTCAAAATCTGCTTACATTGCGTACAGAATTATTAGAAAGTATTGGCTGGATAGAAATTGAAGTTAAAAATCTTGCAAGTAATATGGATAATATTCAAGCCTCCTTAAATTTTAAGGTAAAACTATAAACACAGCACAACTTAGACAAAATCCAAGCAAACGCGGAATGATGACATTACCGCTGAAATTGTCATGTTGAGCGAAGCAAAGTAACCACCGTTCAATAACGAATCGATTACTTTCTGACTTTATATTTTAAAAGTACGTTGCCGTTTTCAAGTTTTTGAACGTCTGTTAAATCAAGAAGGATTGGCGTTTTATCTTGCGTACGTCCGTCAAAACTTGCTGCCCAGCCTGCGCGACCGT
>CAZJOU010000435.1:0-1608 GCA_964547685.1 uncultured Treponema sp.
AAACATCGCAGGGCTTGACCCGACAATCTATCCAAAATATTTTTGCATTAACGCTCTTTGTTACAATGTTTGATACATAAAGATGCAACCTTCATCGTATTTAGGTTTTACATGATTTTGAACAAATTTTTCTTGTTCAGAAGAAAGTCGCGAAAATCCCATCTTTTTATAATGCTCAATGAGTTTTGATTCTGGAAGCGCATAAATATAAAGCGTGCTTACACCGACAAATTCAGAAACGTATTCAGCAATCGGAAGAATAAATCTTTTGAAAAAATATGAGCCGCCTTTCTTTACATTAGGATGTGAAGATTTATAATTTTGATTCATTGCAAAGTTTGAAAGTTCAACCGCAGAAAGAGAATCAAACGCTTCGCCTTCAACTTGCAGAGTTACAAGCCCAGTACGCAATGAAAAATAGCAGACAAGTTCATTGCTAAATTTATCTTTTATAAGGTACGTTCTTGCCTGTTTTTCAGATTCTTCTTTTTCGGCAACTTCCTTAAGATACAATTCTAAGCCCATAGCATCATTTCCCACAGAAAAAGATTTTATAAGAGCCGTGTTTCCATCTGACTGAAAAAGATGTTCAACAACAAAATCTTCATCAGAAAAAAGTTCGCTATAGTCTTCCATGCTTTTTCAACGCCTCTTTCATAATTTGCTGGTCTTTTTTGTGTTCTTTTCGAATCCATTCCTTAAATTCTGCACATTCTTTGTCCAGCTCTGTAAAATCTGGCTTTGGCGTGCGAAGAATAAAGTTGTAAACTGAATCAGCCTTTTCGCGTTTTTCAAGCATTTCTTTTGTAATACATCTCATAATCAGCCTCCTACATTAAATATAACATGGATTTTAAAAACCGTCAGTTTAATTTCGATTTTCTGCGGGCGGTGGTTGAGTGTTTCGATGAGACTTAACAACCACCTGTCGTCCACGAAGTGCGCGTAAGCAACCACTAAATTACCCAAAATATTTTTGCATTAACGCTTTGTACAACGTTTCTGCTTTTTGTACTGACTTTTGAACTGCTAGTTTTGATTTTTCTACTTGCAAAACGAATGTGGCGAACTTTTGTTGAAGTGCGAGAGGTGGAACAGGAATTTGAATGTTTTTAAGTTCTTCTGCATTGATATTTGCTTGATTTACAGAACCTTTTGCCATTTCCCTTAACATTTTTTTTATATTTTTTGAATTAAAAAAGCTTGTTACATATTGAGGAATTAGTTTTTCATTTACTCTCACACGAATTATATAACCTGCAATAATCATTAGTTTATCAAAATTATATAAACAAGTTTTTCCGCATAAATCAACACTATTTGTCCTATTAAAAAGAATATCACCTTTTTTAACAGCGTATTTTGGAAGCTCGCTATCTGAAATATCAATATACTTAAGATCTGATAAATCTAAATAACCTTCATAAGTAATATTGTTCATTCTAAGATATGGATATTTTCCATTTTTAGATGAAGATTTGCTAGTTCCATATTTAACATCTGTACATAATTCTCCAAGTTTCTTTACTTCCCAGCCCATTGGATTTGTAACTGGGTCGCCGAACATTTTTACAAACTGGCTTTTTATTAGCGTTTCGTGAAGTTCCA
>CAZJOU010000436.1:0-1604 GCA_964547685.1 uncultured Treponema sp.
TCGCGATAAGCAACAATTTTCTTTGCTGTAGAAGTGTTAATTCCAGAAACATATTTTAAAAGCATATAACTTGCTGTGTTCAAGTTTACGCCAACATTATTTACAACCGAACCAACAACTTCATCAAGCTGCTCTGCAAGTTTTTTCTGGTTTACATCGTGCTGATAAAGTCCAACGCCAATCGCTTTTGGGTCAATTTTTACAAGTTCAGCAAGCGGATCTTGCAAACGTCGGCCCATAGAAATTGCTCCGCGAACCATAACGTCCAAATCAGGAAATTCTTCTGTTCCAACTGGACTTGCCGAATAAACAGACGCGCCACTTTCGTCCACAACTGTGTATTTTACATCGCTATCTGCGTAGTTTTCGCTAATAACTTTAGAAACAATCGCCTGCACTTCCTGTGAACCAGTTCCGTTTCCAACCGCAACAACTTGAATGTCGTACTTATCGATTGCGTCGTTAATTGCTTTGTAAGCGCCTTCTGGATCTTGCTCTTGGAAAATCTTAAAAAAGCCAAGATATTTTCCTGTTTCGTCTAAAGCGGCGCATTTTGTTCCGTTTCTGTAACCTGGATCAACGCCAAGAACGCGGCTTCCTTTAATTGGCTGCGTCATCAAAAGATTCTTTAAGTTTTCGCTAAAAATGCCAATTCCGTGCGCGTCTGCTTCGTCCGCTTCGTTAGAACGAATTTCGCGAACAACTGCTGGCGACAAAAGGCGAACAATTCCGTCTTCAATCGCATCTTTATGATATTGATTATGAATTTCGTTTTTCTTTGCAATTAAATCAACTGCTGCGTCAACATCAACATCAATAGTAACTTCCAAAGCACCTTCGCGTTCTGCACGGTTTATTGCTAAAATTCTGTGCGGTTTTACTTGGTTCAACGGCTCTGAATAATCCCAGTACATTTGGTAAGTGCTGGTTTTCATTGCTTGTTCTTCTGTTTGACCTTCCGGAACAATTCCTTTTGTTTTAATGTTTCCAGTTGAAATATACAAATCGTAAATTGCCTTGCGATTTTCTGCATCTTGGCTAATTCGCTCTGCAATAATATCTTTTGCGCCTTGCAAAGCGTCCGCCGCAGTTTCTACATTCAAAGCGGAATCTTCGTTGTCTGTTTTTACGTACTTTTCGGCTTCTTTTTCTACAGCCGCATCGTCATTATCCGCAAGAATAAAATCTGCTAAAGGTTCAAGTCCTTTTTCTTGCGCAACCATTCCGCGTGTCTTCTTCTTTTTCTTAAACGGAGCCCACAAATCTTCCAAAGCGGTTAAAGTTTCGGCTTTCATAATTGCTTCGTAAAGCGAATCTGTAAGTTTTCCCTGAGCAAAAACGCCTTTTACAATTTCTAATCTTCGTTCTTCTAGATTTTTATAAGATTTAAATAAGTGGTCAATTTCGCGAACTTGAACTTCGTCAAGATTTCCGGTTTTTTCTTTTCGGTAACGACTAATAAACGCAACTGTACAATCTTCGTTTATTAAACTAATAACGGCACTAACTTGCTGAACGCGAATATTTAATTCGTCAGCAATTTTTTTCATAATTTCAACTTCGTTGACTTGTAAAGCGTCAACTGCTTCTTGTGTAAATTCCAT
>CAZJOU010000437.1:0-1597 GCA_964547685.1 uncultured Treponema sp.
ATTTTATTTATATCTATAATTATACACAGAAATTCAATATATTCAAATATAAAAGTACAATATATTAAAAATTTTTAAAAATTTTGCTTTTTATATTCATTCCTTTCTAAAATTTTGCTATATTTAATATATTATTGAAGTGAACTGCCAAATTTAGGAGCAATAATGAAAAAACTAAACATTTCTTTCCACGATTTTGCATTACTTTTGATAAGTGCTTTATATGTCGTTGGAATGCACACATTCTTAAAACCATGCGGACCAAAACCTGATGGAACTTGGATGACTTGCCATTGGGCTGGTCAAGCATTAAAAGCATTTTCTCTTGTTTTATTTATAATAGCTTTTGTACATTTTTGGATTTCAAATACAAAAATTAAACTTGGACTTTCCATTGCAACAATTCCAGTTGCCTTATTTTCTGCATTAATTCCAGGCGCTTACATAAAGCTTTGTATGATGAATTCTATGCGCTGCCATTCTGTTACTCAGCCATCTGCAATTGTAATTTCTATACTTTTAATAGTTTTTGCTATTTTTGACATAATTCAAAATGCTAAAAAAGACTAATTTTTTTATTTTTTCAATTTTTCTGTTTCTTCTTTTGCAAATTCCTAGTTTTGCACAAGATTTAACAGAAAATTCAGAAAATATTTTAAAGTCAAAAGAATATACTTCCGCGCAAATTTACAATGCTTTTCAAAAAGAAGTAGACGATTTTATGACTTTAAGAATGAATCTTGCGTCTTATGAAACTCCAGAACTTGCTTTAGAACAAATTGATTTTTATTGTAATGCGCACTTTTCTGGCGGAATTTTCACTTCGTTTTCTGATGAAGAAAAATTAGTTTTAGAAAACTTTAAAACACTAGAACAATATAATTATTTAATTAAAATTGAAGGTCAAAAAAAGAACGTAGAAAAAATGATTGACTTTCAATACGAAAAAGTTACTTCTTGGATTTCTTCCCACAAAAAAGAATCAATGGAAAAATGGCTTTACGCAACTGCCGCAGATTTACTTTCTTGCCACTTAAACTTTGCTTCTGTTGCAACAATTATGCGCGACGGTTTACGCGTAAAAAAATATTACGAAAAAGCCCTAGAAGAAGACGAAAATATGTCTTACGCGCTTACAAATCTTGGTCAATGGTATTATTTTTCTCCACATTTTTGTGGCGGAAGCAAATCTGAAGCAAAAAAATGTTTTCAAAAAGCAGTTTACTCTTCTAAAACAGATGCAGAACTTTATTTTGCAAAAATATTTCTTTCGCAAATATTATTTGACGAAAAAGAAACCAAAGTTCAAAGCGAAATTTTACTTTCCGAAGCTGATTCTTTTTTGCCCGGCGGAACTTACATTGCACAAATAAAAAAAATAAATAGCGCAGGTTATTCGCTTTTACAATTTAATGCAAAACGAATGTCCATGAGCGACATTTAAAAAACCGCTATTTTTCGCAACACAAAAGATATACGTCATTCCGAATTTGTGTGTCATTGCCGTGCTTGACACGGCAATCTATTATTAGATTCAATTTTCCGCTATTTTTCGCAAAATATTGACATTTTTTCATCTATTTTTCATAATTTTCAT
>CAZJOU010000438.1:0-1588 GCA_964547685.1 uncultured Treponema sp.
CCTCGAACATAAGGAACAATGCAATAAGTGCAAAAATTGTTACAACCGTGCATAATTGGCACAAAAGTAGATTTAGCACCTTGCTCATACGAAATAGAAGCAAATTTGTATTTTTCCGTGTCGTCTAATTGAACGTGTTCTTTTTTTTCTTCTACGGCGGTTATAATGTCGCCAAAATGATGTTTTGCGTAAGTTCCAACAACATAATCTATTACTGGCCAATCTTTTTGTAACGAACCTAAAAGTCGTTCTGCCATACAACCCATTACAACAACAGTAATTGGAACGGAATGTTCTCTAACCAATTCTGTTGCTTTTGGAAAAGATTTGTACTTTGCGAATTCTTCTTTATTTCGAACGGATTTTAGTCCTGTAAAATAGCCAAGTCGACCAAAAATGCGATTTTCTGCGCTTGCGCGAACGGAACAAGTGTTAATAATTGCTAAATCTGCAATTTCTGCGTTTTCTGCCTTTTGCCAACCACGCGCAATTAAAAGCTGTTCCACCGCAGCAGATTCCGCTAAGTTCATTTGACATCCGTACGTTTCGAAATAGTACTTCATAGAAGATTTAGTATATAGAAAAAATGACTGTTTGAATACTGTTATAAATTTTCCGCCTGAGGCTGTTTTTGCAGTTCCAAGACTTTTTCTATTGAAAGACCAGTCACCATAGAAATTTGTTCTGGAGTACCTAAATTGGAATCTAGCATTTTTCGTGCAGTTTCAATGGCTTTTTCTTCTGCACCTTCATCATAGGCTAAATTTGATTGAAACTTTATTTCTTGTTCCCATGTCATATATTCATGCCTCCAGCGTGGATTCATCTTAATACGTTTTACCATTGCAGAAATTCTTTCGGTAAAATCAGAAGTTGGCTCTTTCTTGCAAAGATATTTGAAAAATGCTTTTAACTCTTTGGACTTCATTGTATCATACTTTCTTGCATTGAAAAAGATTTTATGAGTTCCATCAGTTATTTGTGTTTTTTCAGTTATGTTTATGTCTTCTTTTGTAACTTCTTTGCAAATGTTTTCAAAAGTATATATGGATTTATTGTAGCCAAATGGGTCGCCAATGCAAAGAAAAAGCACGTAACTTTCGTTTAGTTTTCTGTAATCTTCTCCTGCAAAAACGCTATCAACGTCCATAAGACCTTGATAGTATCTAGCTCGATTTTATAAAGCCAACTTCTTTGCAACAGAAGTTTGAACTTCTATATCGAAAGTGCGTCCTGTACTGTCTTTTACATACACATCAAGTCGAATTCCTTTTGAATCATAAGCGACTTTCATACTGCGTTCAACAGTTGGAATTTCAATTTTTTCAATCGTGATGTTTAAAAGCAACTCCAACATTCTTTTACATATATCTGGACTTTCTTACATTACTTTGCAAAAAATATAGTTATCCTTAAACGAAAGTTTTTCCCATTCTTCTGCAGGTGTAAGTTCTTTTTTGTTTTTCATGAATCCTCCAAAAATTTTCTCCTACTATATATATATAAGTGAACGAAGAGCATTTTCGGAAATGATTTGCAAAAAAAAGTAAAAAAATTAAAGAATTTTAGAATAGCAAAGATAAGAAAT
>CAZJOU010000439.1:0-1578 GCA_964547685.1 uncultured Treponema sp.
TATTTATTGTAGTACGTTTTGTACCATTTTGCAAAGTTTGCTAAGCCCACTTCAAGAGTTGTAGAAGGTTTGAATCCGAAGTCTTTTTCCAAATCGGAAATGTCGGCGTAAGTTTGGTAAACGTCGCCCGGCTGCATTGGAAGAAGTTCCTTTTTTCCCGGCTCTTTTATAATTCCTTCGTTCATAAGGCACGTTTCAAGAATCTCGACAAACTTCATAAGCGAAGAAGGCTTGTTGTTTCCGATGTTGTACACTTTATACGCCGCTCCATCTTCTGTAAGTTCAGGCGTTTTCTGCATAACGTTTACAATGCCAGTTACAATGTCGTCGATGTAAGTGAAGTCGCGGTACATATCGCCGTTGTTGTAAATCTGAATCGGCTCGCCTTTAACAAGTTTGTTTGTAAACTTAAAATATGCCATGTCTGGCCGCCCCATAGGACCGTAGACTGTAAAGAATCGTAAGCCAGTCGCCTTTATTCCGTAAAGTTTGCAATATGCGTGCGCAAAAAGTTCGTTTGATTTTTTCGTAGCCGCGTAAAGCGAAACAGGATTATCTACTTTATCGCTTGTTGAATATGGAACTTTTTTGTTCGTTCCGTAAACGCTGGAAGACGAAGCGTAAACCAAGTGTTCAACAGGATTGTGTCGGCACGCTTCCAAAATATTGTAAAAGCCGATTATATTAGAATGAATGTACGCGTCCGGATTTGTGATTGAATAGCGAACTCCAGCCTGAGCCGCAAGGTTTACAACGATTGCAGGTTTGTATTCCGCAAAAATTTTTTCAACTGTGGATTTATCCGCAATGTCGCCTTTTATAAAAACAAAATCTTTTCCAAGTGCAGAAAGCATTTTAAGTCGTTCATCTTTTAAACTTGTGTCGTAATAATCTGTAATTGAATCAATTCCAACAACTTTTACGCCGTCAACACTTTCTAAAAGCCGCTTAGAAAGATAACTTCCAATAAAACCAGCCGCGCCAGTAACTAAAATTGTTTTGTTTTGTAAAGAAATGTTTGACATAAACACATTATGACACGAATTTTATATTGTTGCAAATTATGAAAATTGTTTAGTTATAACCTTTTCTTTACGACTAGCATATAATTCTTCCAAATGTGAACATATTTGTGTTATATCCATTTCGTGATACGGATTATACATTTTACAAATTTCGTCGATTGGAATTAATTTATTTATTTCTTTAAAAGAAAGATTTTTGAACCAGTGAAAATATGCAAGTGCCCAACCCGTCCAATATTCTGGACTTTTGTTCATTGCAGGACGATAGTTTACAATTTTTTCATTTATAGTTAGAACATCAAGTACAAGCTCAACTCCAGACTTTCCTGCAATTATAGATGAATCACCTGTTTCGAATCTCTTTGAAATTTCAGAATTTAAAAATTTGATATAAAAATCTGAAAGCAACAAATTTAAATCATATACAGCGTAATCTAGCATTGCTCCAAGCGTGCATTGCGCTTTGTAAAGATAAGATTTATCGTAGGCGTGCGTCATTGTTTTTTAATTCCTCGTCAATTATTTGCGCAATATAAATATCATTTTTTTGTCG
>CAZJOU010000440.1:0-1574 GCA_964547685.1 uncultured Treponema sp.
AAACTAGCGGATTCTTTAGTAACTTTTTAACGTGCCATCCGTGGCACTTTTTTTTTATAAAGCAATTTTGTCGTCGCGAAGCTTTCTTTCTTGTCAAAAAGATAATAGTAAATTCCTTTGTAGTTCGTAACTTCGTCGTCGTCAATTAGGCGCGTAATTTCTTTTTCCAATTCTTCTGACTCGTAAGTTTTGCTTCCAAACTGATTGTAAAGCGTACCCCACTCAATTCCTTTCATTTCCTTTCGGTAAATTGGAAAAGTCGCTATTACCCAAGCAATCACAGTCTGAAAATAAAGCCAAAGCTCGTTCGCGTTTTTGTCGTGCTGGTGAACTCCCATATAATTGCAAATTAACTTGTCGTCTTTTCCAGCGAACCAGGACAAAGCCTTTTCCAAAAGCTCCTGGCGGATTGGATTTGCGTTCACGTATTTTTCGCTTAAAAGTTTTGCCGCGCAGTTTGATTTTGAGAAAATCTTTTTCGCTTCCGCAGTCCAAGTTCCCGCGAAAAGTCGGGGCTGTCCAATAAGTTTAGAACGTAGCGGTCATTGAGCCTGTCGAAATGACCTATCATCTATATATGGTGGTTTCGAGAGCCTCAACCACCGCATTTCATTCTTTTTGGACAGCCACATCTTTATTTTCGTTTGATTATAATTCTAAAATATTTTGCTTTTCCTCCGACCATTGATAAATATTTTCCAGCGGCTTTTGTTTCTTCATTGTGCAAAATGCTATAACGTCCAATTCCGTCTATAACATCAAATTGGTCAGGATTGTATTTGTCAAAAAATGTTATCGGAACTCCCATTAAACCATCGTAATCCATTGGAATATCCGAAGTTTTATCAACATTGATTGCATCGTAATTGTCGAACTTTGGAAATTCATCTGGCGAATACGTTTTGTATAAAACTAAATCTTCGTGACGCTTTTTGATGTCAAGATTTGTAAACCAAACAACCCCAGAAACTCTTATCATTCCTTCTTTATGGTCGCTTGCTGTTACATAATCTTTGTAATGAGAATTTATAAAATGAGCCGCTCCGCCTTTAAATCCATATCCAAGCCACATTTTATTTTCTTTTACATAAGGAAAAATTTCTTTGTAAGAAAGAGCATTCTGATTTCCAATAATTATAAACTTTTTATTATATTCCATAAGTTGTGCAACATATTCACGGAAAAGACTAAACGGAGGATTCGTTACAACGATGTCCGCTTGCTTCAAAAGTTCCA
Organism: uncultured Treponema sp.; assembly: GCA_964547685.1. Lineage (GTDB taxonomy): Bacteria > Spirochaetota > Spirochaetia > Treponematales > Treponemataceae > Treponema_D. The sequence continues at coordinate 1,237 of CAZJOU010000440.1, forward strand.
CACATTCCGTGCTTCTAAAATCTCCGTCACCTTTAAGTCTTTTACTTGAATCGTAGAAAAATCTGTAGAAGTCGGGTCGGCTGGATTTCCTTCATATTCAATATAAACCGCTTTTTCGCAATCATTTTGCGTGAACAAATCCACATCCTGATTTTTGTAGCAAGTCGTGATTATTTTTTTTAGTCCGAACTCGTTAAAATTCAGCGCGAAATACTTAAAAAAGTTAGAAACCCGCGGATCGTCGCAGTTGCATAAAATCGTTTTTCCTTTGAAATATTCTTTATAATGCGAAAGTTCTTTTTCTATATCTTCAAGCCTCGTATAAAATTCATCATTTT
>CAZJOU010000441.1:0-1569 GCA_964547685.1 uncultured Treponema sp.
TTACTTTCTAAAAATCCACTTCCAAATTTTTACAATATTGAACTTTACACGAACTCCATATTTTATTCCGCTATCAACCAAATCCGCTTGGTAACTTAAAAGAGAAGGTTCATTCAACAAAATTCTATAACCAAAAAAAACATCAACCATAACATAATCAAAAAAATTTTGCTTCCAACCAATTTCCGGATAAATCGTTATAACCACATCTTTTTCACTTTTTCCGTTTTCATCTTCGCGGTCGTACATTAAAAAATCACTTCCGCCACCAAAACCAATATAAAGTTTATCCAAACCCGAACCAAACGGATAAAAAAGTCCTTCCAATTTTATTCCAACAGTAGTAACAAGCGAATCAATTTCTTTCGGATACATTGTCATGTGGCTAAAACTTCCTTTTATAGCAGAATAATTAAAAATGCTATGCTCATAAGAAAGCCCAAGTCCCCAACCGTTATTTTTTATTCCAGTTCCAAGATAACCCAAATCAAACGAAAAAATACTTTTATTTGCAAACGATTTTTGTTTCTGCTCATTATCTTTTGACTTTTCCAAATTGATTTCATTTTGCTCATCTTTAATTTCTCCACTTTCACCAAAAACGCAAAATACAGAAAAAATCAAAAAACAAAAAGAACATATTTTTTTTCGCATAACCAATTTTACCACATAAAAAAAACTTTTCCTTGATTTTTACTAATATAAACCATTAAAATAAAAATATATCTTAAGGAAAAAAAATGATAAGTTTAGAAAGCGACTACATCGAAGGCGCGCATCCAAAAATTTTAGAAGCGCTAACCAAAACAAACTTTGAACAACTTTCTGGTTACGGACACGACAAATATTGCCAAAGTGCCGCAAAAAAAATTTTGTCGGCTTGCAATCTTTCCGAATCAGAAGGAAAAGTTCACTTTATTTCTGGCGGAACGCAAACAAATCAAATCGTAATAGATTGCGTTCTTCGCCAATTTGAAGGCGTTGTTGCCGTAAAAACTGGACACGTTGCAGTTCACGAAGCAGGCGCAATCGAATATTCTGGTCATAAAGTTCTTGAAATTCCTTCCGCAGATGGAAAAGTTGATCCAGCCATACTAGACGATTTTGTTCAAACTTTTTATGCAGACGGAAACGCAGAACACATGGTTTTTCCGGGAATGGTTTACATTTCGTTTCCAACTGAATACGGAATGCTTTATACAAAGAACGAAATTACTGCAATTTACAACGTTTGCCAAAAATACAAAATGCCGCTTTTTATAGACGGAGCACGACTTGGCTACGCACTTGCAAGCGACAGTTGCGACATAACTTTGCCAGAACTTGCTCACCTTTGCGACGTTTTTTACATTGGCGGAACAAAAGTTGGTGCGCTTTGTGGCGAAGCAGTTGTGTTTACAAAAAATAATGAACCTTTACATTTTGAAAATCTAATAAAAAAACATGGTGCGCTTTTAGCAAAAGGACGCTTGCTTGGCATTCAGTTTGATACACTTTTTACAGACAATCTTTATTTTAAAATTAGCCGAAACGCAATTTTGTGTGCAAATCGCTTAAAAGAAATCCTAA
>CAZJOU010000442.1:0-1562 GCA_964547685.1 uncultured Treponema sp.
AGATAAATCCGCTTTAGAACCGTCTTCTCGCAAAGAAAAACAAAAATCTTCTGCACAAGTTGGCGCACATTCGCGAATCCAGTACCAAGCGCATTGCGCACGACGACGCAAAGTTGCTTCTTGTTCAGGTTTTACATCGCCCAAAGACTTAATTACAGCGTCAATATCGCCAGAATAAGTTTGCAACAAAGTAGTCATCATTCTAAAACCAATTTGATACGGCATTACGCTAGGCATTTTGTTGTCAATCTGCGAAAGAACATAAATGCGCTTTTCGTGTTCCAAAAAGTCATCGCTCTTTGCTTTGTCAATTCCCCAAACAATTCGCTCTGTTTTATCGTAATCTTCGTAAACTTTATTAACGTCCAAATCAAAAGAAATAGCAAATTCCGTGTTAGGTTTTGTACCCGCAAAAATGTAGCGCAAAACTTCCGGCTGGTAAACTTCCAAAGCATCAACTAAAGAAATTACTTTTCCCTTAGAAGAAGACATTTTTCCCGGAACGCCCTTTAAGTTTACAAAGTCGTAACGCATAGTAATTGGCGCGTCCCAACCATAAACCTTTTTAGAAACAAGTTTTGCCGTGTCATACGAACCACCTGGCGAAATATGATCTTTTCCGCCTGGTTCAAAAACAACTTTTTCTTCGTTCCAACGCATTGGCCAGTCAACACGCCAACCAAGTTTAGCACCCTTAAAAGTTCTTAAATCGGCTTTTTCGCAATTTCCACATTCGCACTTATAAGAAAGTCCATATTCTCCGTCGTAATCCGTAATTTCAGTTGTATCTTTATTACATTTTCCGCAAAAAATAGAAACAGGCCAATAAACATCTTCTGGCTTCATTTTATGTTGGTCGTCGCGATATTCGTTTAAACATTCCTTAATTAAATCGCGATTTTGCAACGCTTTTTTCATTCCTTCTACATAACGATTTGCTCTGTAGCGTTCCGCCTGATACAAAAATTCCGGAAAAATTCCAACGCGTGGCAATTCTTTTTCAATATCAACTTCGTGATGTCGCGCATAATTTTCGTTTCGTCCAGTTGTGTCTGGAACCATTGTAATAGGATAACGCAAATATTTTTTCAAAATATCTGGATCTGGCATATTCGCAGGAACTTTTCTAAAAACATCATAATCGTCCCAAGAATAAATAAAACGCACTTTTTTGCCACGGTCGCGCAAAGCACGAACAACCAAATCTACCGTAATAATTTCGCGGAAATTTCCAATATGAACCGTTCCAGAAGGCGTAATTCCCGACGCACAAGTGTACAAGTCAAGGTCGCCTTTTTCCTTAATAATTTTATCAGCCATTTCATCTGCCCAATGGCTAAACTTACTTACATTTTTATTACTCATAGTAACTAAATATTATATAGAAAGAAAAATCATTTATCAACAAAACATTTAAAGGGGAAAAGCCTTTCCTACGCAACCTAACGGTTGCTACCAAGTTTGCAAGCAAACTTGCACGACGATATTTTTCGTTCGACTTTCTGAAAGAAAGTCGGTAGTTCGCGTAAGCGAACGTACTACCCCATTCGCCTAGGGGAAAA
>CAZJOU010000443.1:0-1560 GCA_964547685.1 uncultured Treponema sp.
ACAGCCTCAACCGTGTGCAGCAAAAACGGATTTCTGCGGAAGCACAGACAATTTTAGTGAGCCAACAAAACTCGCATTTTTAGGATATTTAATATTACCCGGAAAACTGGAGCAGAAAATGAAATTTACAATTCTTGTAATTGATGACGAAGAAAATATACGAAACGGACTTGCAGCAAATTTTGAAATGGAAGATTACAACGTAAAAACTGCTGCAAACGGAAAAGACGGAATTGCTTTAATAGATAAAGGCGACATTGATTTGGTAATTACAGATTTGCGAATGGACGGAATTTCTGGCGAAGAAGTTGTGCATCACGTTACAACAGAAACTCCTGGAATTCCAGTTATTGTTCTAACAGGGCACGGAAGCATAGATTCTGCCGTAAAAGCAATGCGCGACGGTGCTTACGACTTTTTAACAAAACCACTAAATCTTGACCAACTTAATATGATTGTAAAACGCGCTTTGGAATCGCGGGAACTTTCGCTTCAACATACAATTTTAAAAAATCAAGTTGAACAAAGCCACAACAAAATGATGATTGGAAACAGTCAGCAAATGAAAAAATTGTATGAACTTATAAAAAAAGTTGCACCATCAAAAGCAAGCGTTTTAATTACTGGCGAAACTGGTGTTGGAAAAGAACTTGTAGCGCGCGAAATTCACAACAATAGTCCAAGAGCAAAAAAAGAAATGATTGTTGTAAACTGTTCGGCTCTTAGCGAATCGCTTTTGGAATCGGAATTGTTTGGCCACGAAAAAGGCGCATTTACTGGCGCGGATTACTTAAAAAAAGGACGTTTTGAACTTGCGCACGGAAGCACAATTTTTTTGGACGAAATTGGCGAAATAAACGCTGCAACGCAAGTAAAACTTTTGCGCGTTTTGCAAGAAAAAAAGTTTGAACGAGTAGGTGGTCAAGAAACAATAGAAGTTGATGTTCGCGTTATTGCCGCTACCAATAAAAATTTAGAAGAAGAAGTAAAAGCGGGGCGTTTTCGTGAAGATTTATATTATCGCTTAAATGTTGTTCATTTAGAAATTCCGCCGTTAAGAGAGCGAAAAGAAGATATTCCTGAACTTATAGATTATTTTGTAAAAAAATATTCAGAAAATGGCGAACTTTCTGTTGACCAAAAAGCAAAATCTGCAATGTTTAAATATGATTGGCCAGGAAATATTCGCCAACTTGAACATTGTATAGAAAGCGCAGCCGTTCTTTGCACGGATAACGTAATTCGCGAAGAAAATCTTCCTCCAGAAATTACAAAAACTTCTAAGCAAACAGATATTTCTGTGCCACTTGGAACAACGCTAGAAGAAGCGGAAAAAATCATTATAGAACAAAATCTTGCAGCAAATAACGGAAATAAATCTAAAACCGCAGAAATTCTAGGCATAGAACGAAAAACGTTAGCAAATAAATTGCAATAGTTTCTTTTCAAAATATTATAGATTTTGAGAAAAAGTGAATTTCCCGCAGATTTCGCGGATTTACGCAGATTTTTTTTAATTGCAACACAGTTTTCTGTAGATTCCTGTGTCAAGCACAGGAA
>CAZJOU010000444.1:0-1550 GCA_964547685.1 uncultured Treponema sp.
GTAGCGTTTGCTTCCGTCATTGCGAGCGTAGCGTGGCAATCTTTTTCCTCTGGCGAATCTGGCGAACCGCCAGCAATTGCAGGAAGAAGCAATATTTCATCAGTTTCAGAAAGCGGCTTTTCCCAATTTGCAGAAGAAGAAAAGTCTTTGCTATTTACATATATTTTTACAAAATCACGCAAAGAGCCGTTTTCATCAAATAAAACTTTTTTTGCGTCTGGATATTCTGAAGTTAGCGTTTCTAAAATTTCGCGTAAATTTTTTCCTTCAAGATTAAGTTTATCGTGTCGTTCAAAAAATCCTTTTAATGTTCCAGAAATTAAAATTGTCATATTATCTCCAAACTGTCATTGCGAAATACGAAGTGTTGAAGCAATCTTAAAAAGTTTGCAAATGTTTAAGAGATTGCTTGCAATGACGTTACTTTGTTTCAAACCGCTCCGTTTTTTCGTACACTTTTAAATCTGTTTTTTTGTTTTTTTGAACAGAAATAATCGCATACAAAAGATTTGGAACCATAAATTTTTCGTCTTTTTTTGAAGGAACTGCTCTGCTTTGCGGATGCGAATGATAAAAGCCAATGATTTCAAGATTAAGTTTTTTAAGCTGCTTTTCAAAAATGTAAAATTCAAGCGGATTTGCTTCAAAGTTATATTTTGAATCACATTTTTCACCGTTTATAAGAGGCACGATTTTTGAAATAAAATTGTTTTCTTTTCGTCCAGCAAGAATTCCGCAAGTTTCGTTCGGAAAAGAAAGCAATGCTTCTTTTTTAAGATTTTCCGCCACATTTTCAGAAATCGTAAAATTCATGTTTACCTCCTAATATTTGCAACAAAAAAGGCGATAGCAAAATCTGCAAAAAACGCAAACTTTGTTATCGCCTCTAGTTTTCTAGTCAGCATTAAATTATAAAAACCTACTAAATAAATAGGTTTAATATGTTTATGTGTAAAATATAGTCTTATTACGAAATGTCGTCAATATGTTTTGAAAAAAATTCGAGAAAATTTTAGATTTTTAATTTTTTTTAAGAGTTGGAGAGTGGCTTCTTTTTCATTCTGTCAACAATGATTTGCAAAGTTTCTACGTCAAAATCAGAAAGCATTTTTATGCTGGAAGCAAGATGTTCTAGTTGAATCGAATTTTTTTCCACATTTTTTCCATTTTCAGTTCCTGTAACAAGATATTCAACTGTAACATTTAACGCTTTTGCAAGACGAACTGCAACATCGGCAGGCGGCATAGAACCTTGCGTTCCAAGATACATATCCAAAGCACGAACCTTTACGTCTGCTTTGTACGCAAGTTCTTTTCGCGTAAGTCCAAGATAATCCATTTCTTCTTTTAAACGCTCTGCAAAAGTTTCCATAAGTAAATAATGACGTATTTACGATATTTTCAACTTGATATAATCGTTTTTAAGATATAAAATAATTTTACAAATCGTAATTACGATATGGGAGATTTTTTTGACCCGCTACGCAATTCTGCTTGGCTCTGCGCCGGAAAATTACAGACAGAAAAAAATAGAAGAAATGTTTAACTTT
>CAZJOU010000445.1:0-1536 GCA_964547685.1 uncultured Treponema sp.
TTTATAATGCTGAATTAATAATTTAGGTGGGGAAAGTCTTCCCCTCGGCTCAACCTGCACATTGTGCATGTTTCGCCTACCCTTTCTAGCGGGGATACCCCGCAACGCCCCGAATTGTAAATTATTAATTATAAATTATACATTATGAATTAAAGAAAAATTAAAGGAAAAATACTATGTATAAAATTCAAACATTAAATAAAATTAGTGCGGCTGGCTTAAATAAACTTGACCGCGACAATTATGAAGTTGCTTCGGAAATTAATAATCCAGATGCGATTTTGGTTCGTTCTGCGGATATGCATCAAATGCAACTTTCTGAAAACGTAAAAGCGGTTGCTCGTGCTGGTGCTGGCGTAAACAATATTCCAATTCCAGAACTTACAGAAAAAGGCGTTGTTGTGTTCAACACTCCGGGAGCAAATGCAAATGCTGTAAAAGAACTTGTTTTGCTTGGACTTTTGCTTTCTAGCCGACCAGTTTTGTATGCAAATCAGTGGGTAAATGCGTTGGCTGGCAAAGGCGACGAAATTCCAGATTTAGCAGAAAAGGGAAAAAGTCAGTTTGTTGGTCCAGAACTTAAAGGAAAAACTCTTGGCGTTATTGGACTTGGCGCAATTGGTGCGTTGGTTGCAAATGCCGCAATCAAACTTGGAATGAACGTAATTGGTTACGATCCGTTCCTTTCTGTAAAAGCCGCTTGGTCGCTTGATCACAACGTAAAACATTCTGAAAGTTTGGAAGGAATCTACAAAAATGCGGACTACATTACAATCCATGTTCCGCAAACAGACGACACAAAAGGAATGATAAACGCTTCTTCGCTTAAACTTATGAAAAACGGAGTTCGTATTTTGAACATTGCTCGCGGCGGACTTGTAAACAACGCAGACATTTTGGAAGCCGTAAAAAGCGGAAAAGTTGCTTGCTTTGTAACAGATTTTGCGTCGGAAGAACTTTTGAATCAGAAAAACATAATCGTTATGCCACATTTGGGCGCGTCTACACCAGAAGCGGAAGAAAACTGCGCTTTAATGGCTGCGGAAGAACTTAAAGAATTCTTGGAAAAGGGAATTATCGTAAATTCTGTAAACTTTCCAAAAACAACAACAGAAAACGAAATTCCAGCCGGCGGAACGCGACTTTGCATAAGCCACAAAAATATTCCGGACACAATTTCTAAGTTCACAACAATTTTGGGCGAAGCAAAACTGAACATTGCAGGAATGATAAACCAAGCGCGCGGCGACGTTGCTTACAACTTAATTGACGTGGACGGAAAAGTTCCAGCCGACATTATTAAAAAATTAGCAACTTGCGCAGATTCAGTTCGCGTAAGAGCGATTGAAAGATAATTAATTTGCTGGTTGAGTAGGTAGGTGCAAAGCACCGAACGTATCGAAACCACAACGTTGAGTTGCTCTTAGGTGGTTTCGATGAACTCAACCACCAACAAAAACGTCATTGCGACGCCGTTGCCAAACGTCATATAGCTATGATTTAATCAAAGGTGCAAAAGTGGTACTCTAAGTTCGA
>CAZJOU010000446.1:0-1529 GCA_964547685.1 uncultured Treponema sp.
GAAAATTGTCTTGACAAGCAACTTTCTGCTTATGAACAAAAATATAAAATAAAAGATAAATCAAAAAGATTTGCAGGTAGATTTATAGATATTGTTCAGGCAGCCAATAAACAAACTGGAATGCAGGCGGTGGTTTTAATTGACGAATACGACAAACCTCTTTTAGATGTTCAAAATGATGAAGAACTTGTAGACTATAATCGAAATGTTTTAAAAGGTCTTTACGTTACGCTAAAAGCATTAGATGAATATTTAAAATTCGTTTTTTTAACTGGCGTAACAAAATTTAGCAAGGTTTCTATTTTTAGCGATTTAAATCAACTAAAAGATATTTCTATAACTCGCGACTATGCAACAATTTGCGGAATTACAGAAGAAGAAATGCTTAGCAATTTTGAACCAGAAATTGTAGCAATGGCAGAAAAACTTGAACTTACAAAAGACGAATGTATAGAAAAATTAGAAAAAATGTACGACGGTTATCACTTTTTTCCAGAAAGCAAAGGCGTTTATAATCCATTTAGTTTAATTAATGCACTTGATTCACAAAATTTTGATTCCTACTGGTTTGAAACTGGCACCACAACGTCATTAGTAAAAAAGTTGCAACAACGCCACTATAATTATATGGATTTTTCTAATGGAATAGAAGCAACGGAACAAGATTTAAAAGACTATAGAAACGACAATCCAAACTTAATTCCGCTTTTTTATCAAACTGGATATTTAACAATAAAAGGTTTTAATACAAGAAGACATACATATCTTTTAAAATATCCAAATGAAGAAGTAAAAATGGGCTTTTTAGAAAGCCTTATGAAATATATTTTTCCAAAATCTGAACCAACATCTGGGCTTGATATTCTTTCTATTGATGATGACATTGAAAAATCTGATATGGAAAGCATGATGAACCGCTTTAAGTCGCTTTTTGCTACTCTTCCCTATCCAACTACCAATAAAGACAGTGCAAAACGCATTGCAGAGCAAAATTTTCAAAGCACTTTTTACTTAGTGTTTACTTTGCTTGGTCAGTGGTCGCAAGTAGAAGTTCACAACAATGTTGGTAGAGCCGATTGCGTTTTAGTTAATGGGAAAAACGTTTTTATTTTTGAATTTAAAGTAGATAAAAGTGCAGATGAAGCGTTGGCTCAAATAGAAGAAAACAAATATTCTGTGCCTTACGAAAATGCAGGAAATAAAATTATTAAAATTGGTGCGAACTTTTCTACAAAAACGCGAAATTTAACTGAGTGGAAAATTGTAGAGTAACTTGTGCGAATTCGGTTTTCATTGCACAACATTCATTCATTAGGTTTACATTTTTATTAATTATGAATTGTTAACTTGTTTCTACGCGATTTTGACTTTATAATGTTAAGCATATTTTTTAAATTTGGAGGATAAAATGAAAAAGTCTTTTTTTGCAGCTGCTTTGCTTTGTGCTGCAGCCATTGGACTTACCGGTTGTTCGAAATCCGGCGACAAAAAAATTAAAATTGGAGTAATTCAGCTTGTAGAACATTCTG
>CAZJOU010000447.1:0-1526 GCA_964547685.1 uncultured Treponema sp.
GGGTCAAGCCCGAGTATGACACGCAAACCACTAAGGTCTGCGATATTTTCGTAAGGCAATGACACAAAATTTGCAAAACTTTTTGCTAAAAAAATTATTTTTTTGTAACCATTTTCTTTGTAAATGGTTGTTTTAGTGAAAAGCGAATAACTAAGAACATACTCCAGCCCCCGGTGATTTTTTCTCTCCTTTTTCATCGGGGGCTTTTCTTTTAACTAAAACGAAATAATTTCTTGGTAAACTTGAATTGCAAAAACGTCTGTCATTCCAGAAATATATTCAATAACACATTTTATGTACGAACCAATGTCATTTAAATCAAAACACTGAATTGTATTCAATCTTAAAATCTTTTTTCTGTCGGCAGAAGTTTTTATTGAACCTTTCCAACTAGAAGGCTGATAGTTAGAATATTTAATAAGCCATTCAACAAAAGTTTTTTGCAAAACAGGATAATATTTTAACGCTTGCGCCATTCTTCCGTTTTTTGCGTATTCATAATAACGCATTAAAGTTCTAAAAATTGTTTCTAAACAATTATCTGCGTACTTTGCAAATTCCGCTAAGCGCCAATGATTATAAATGTGCGCATAATTAAACTTTTTTAATTCCAAAATAAACTTAAAGTATTCATCGCTAAAACAAAGTCCTTTTTCTGGCGAACTTTGCTCGCACAAATCTACTATTAAATCGTTAATTAAAACAGTTGTATTTACTGCTTTGCCACTTCTAAAAGCGTGCTTTCCTTTAGAATCTAAAGTTGTAGAAACAATTTCTCTAATATGGCGATAAGCCGCCATATCCAAAATATGATATTGTCGCGCATCTTCTATGTCGCGACCCAAATATGCAATTTTATCGGCAATTTTTACAACGCAACCTTCCCATGTAAAAGGTTGAACTAAACCTGGTCGCTTTATAGAATACAAATCTATTGCTTCGGCGCGCGGCTTAATTCCTTGCTGGTCAATTTCGCCACAATGACAAATTAGTCCGTCGCGAACTGCATAAGTTAAATTTAATGGTTGCGCAATTCCATCTGGATCTGGCAAAGTTTCTATAAAATCTGCAAAGAATAGCGAGTTTCGTTCGTGCCAAAACTTTTTTGGTGCATCCGTTCCTTCTTTTTGTTCCATTAAGTTGTTAAGACAATCTTCGCCATGGTGCCCAAACGGAGCGTGTCCAATGTCGTGACCAAGCGCAATAGCATTAGAAAGTTGGTCGTTTAAGCCAAGATATTTACAAATTGTATTAGCAACGCTTGCAACGTGCATAACGTGTTCCATTCGCGTGCAAACGTGGTCGTTATGTGGCGAATAAAAAACTTGCGTTTTATGTTTTAATCGTCTAAATGCTTCGCAATGCAAAATTCTAGTATAATCGCGTTCAAAATCGGAACGAATGTCATTTCTATTGTAAATTGGCGTTTCTCGCTTTAAGGAATCTTCCCATTTAGGGCTATTTTCATCACATCGAACAGAAACAAATGAATCTTTCATAAGTAAAATTATAACATAATTTTGAAT
>CAZJOU010000448.1:0-1520 GCA_964547685.1 uncultured Treponema sp.
GGGTGACGGATAGAAAAGTACAAAAAGTTATCCAGAGCGGTTTGTGAAGAAAAAAATAATCAGAATTGCTTGCAATTCTGGAGACGTGGCAGTACCCACTAGTAGGTGAACCAATAGAAGCCACGTCGGCTATGGATCGCGGTGAAGAGGTAATGAAATAGACCCTGAACTAAATTTGGGGTGACAGGTAGAAAAATACAAAAAAAAATATCCATTGCGGTTTGTGAAGAAAAAATTGAGGTTTTATGAAAAAAATAATTGCGTTTTTAATTCTTGTTTTTTCGCTTTTTTCTGCGTTTTCCGAAAATGTGCAAAATAGCGAAAATAACGCTTTGCAAGATAGCGGAAAAATCTTTAAGTTTAAGTTTCATAAAGATGACAAAAGCCGAATTCTTTCTACAGTAAACGAAGATGTTTATTTAAACGGGATGTTAAATCACACTTCAGTTATTTTGAATAGAATTTCAAGCGAAGTAACAAAAGTTTCAGAAGATGGGACCGGAACTTGTAGCGCAATTTTTATGACATCAGAAAGTGCAACTGTTGGAAATAACGTAGTTGGTCAAAATTACACTTGGGGCGAAGAATATAAAAGTATTTTTGAACGAAGTCCGCAAGGAAAATACACAATAGACGACATTTATTTTATGCCAACTGTTAGAGATGTTCCAATTTTTCCCGAATATGAAGTAAAACCCGGCGACACTTGGCAAGCCGAAGGACACGAAGCGCACGATTTACGTCGAACTTTTTATATTCAAAAACCTTTTAAAGTTCCTTTTACAGCAGATTACGAATATGTTGGCGACACAACAGACGAAAACGGCAAAACTTTAAGCGAAATAAATATTTTTTACAAACTTTATTTTGAAAGTCCAAACAATTCCGCAACAAATCAAAATTACGGAAACCTTCCGCACATTACAAAAGGATATTCTAATCAAACAGTTTTTTGGGATAACGAACGCGGAACTATAGACCATTATTCAGAAGATTTTAGAATTATGATAGAAACTTATTTGGGCGACCAAATTCTTTTTACTGGAACAGCGCACGCAGAAGTTACAGATTTTGAACGTGTAAGCACAGAAGAAAACGTAGAAAAAATTTCAGAAACTTTGAATAAACTAGGAATTGAAAACGTTGACGTAAAAAAAGGCGAAAAAGGTCTTACAATTTCTATAGAAAATATTCAGTTTTTGCCAGATTCCGCGGAACTTATGCCAGAAGAAAAAGAAAAACTTTCTAGAATTGCAGATATTCTAAAAGATTTTGATAATGACATTTTAGTAACTGGACATTGTGCAAAACGCGGAACAGTTAGAAATCAGCAAATTATTTCTGAACAACGCGCAGCGTCGGTTGCAAAATATTTAACGGAACTAAAAGTCCGCGACCCTAAATGTATTTTTACGCAAGGAAAAGGCGCAACAGAACCAGTAGCAACTAATTCTACAGAAGCGGGTAGAGCAAGAAATCGCCGCGTAGAAATTACGCTAATGGACGAATAGTTGCTAATA
>CAZJOU010000449.1:0-1511 GCA_964547685.1 uncultured Treponema sp.
TCGCAGTTTTACGGCTTTTCAGCCGTCGCTCCCTACCCCGCAACGCCCCGTTTTTGCAATGTGTACGTCACCCTGAACTTGATTCAGGGTCTATTATAGATTCCGAATCAAGTTCGGAATGACACGTTTTTCCTGTCATTGTCGGGCGTACCCCGACTTACATGTCATTGTCGGGCTTGACCCCTAATTTACATGTCATTGTCGGGCTTGACCCGACAATCTACTTTTCTAACTTTATATTCAATTTTGTTTCCAAATCCAATTTTGCGGAAATGTAATTAAATCTTTCGTTCATTAAGCCAAGTTTTGCTTGGTTTAGCGAAGTTTCCGAATCGCGAACCTGTAAAAGTTCTTGCGTTCCGTTGTTGTAAGCGCGCAAAGTAGAATCATACGCTTCTTGTGCAAGCGTTACGTTGTTTTGCATTGCTTCTATATTTGCGCGCGAAACCGTTAAGTTGTCGCAAAGCTTATGAACTTCAATCTCTGCATTTTGATAAAGCTGTTCCAAACCAAGTTCCGCTTGCGCCAACTGTTGCTTGGAATCTTTAAGTTTTTGCATATTGCTAGACCACGGCAACATATCAAAAAGGTTTGAGTATGCAAGTGTAATTGAAAGACTTCCGTTATCTGCAATGTCGCTTCCTGAATACCATTCGCCAAAAGTATAAAAAAGTGGCTGATACGAATAACTCAATGCTAAACTTGGTGTAAACGTAGAAAGATACGTTGCATTTATTCCCGTTTTTATAAGTTCAATATTCTTTTTAAGCGATTTTATTTCGTTGTTTTGTTCAACATAATTCTTAAAAAGTTCATCTGCACTTACGTCTACATAAGTAACATCAATATTTCCAGTTAAATCAAATTCTTTTCCATAAGGAAGTCCAAGCAAAAAACCAAAGGTTTCTTTATTTTGCTTTAAAGTATTTTCTGCAGTTAAAATTGTTGGTTTCATATTTTCGTAAGTTACTTGCGACTGTAAAACAGAAAGCCGCGGAACTAAACCATTTCTATAATTAACTTCTGCTTGTCGCCAACGCGATTCTGCATTTGCCATAGATTCTTTTTGAATTTTTAAATTTTCCTGAGCAAGTAAAAGTCCGTAAAAAAGTTTGCGAATATTTACTTCTGTTTCGCGAACAGTTTGTTCCCAAGTAATTTTTCCCGCTTCATATTGCTTTTTTGTTGCAGAAATAGATTCTATCATTGCTGCATTAAACGCCCAAGAAAGTCCAACGTTTCCGACAACTGCCCAGTGATATTTTTCTTCATCTTCATAAAGCGGAGTAGGAGTTGTATCTACGCCTATTGCTCCTAATTCCGTGCTATGAAAACCTTTTATCATGTTCAACATTTGAAGCGAACCATTTGCGCTTTGCAAAGTTGAATCAATATCAGTTGTTCTTGCCGCAGTTCCGCTTAAACTTGCGCTTGGCAAAAATGTGTTCCAAGAATTATTGTTAGCGCGCTTTTTTATTTCTAAGTCAATTGCCGCACTTTTTAGCGATTTG
>CAZJOU010000450.1:0-1510 GCA_964547685.1 uncultured Treponema sp.
TTTCCAAGCTGAACGCCTTCCTGGTCAAAACTGTTAATGTTCCAAACAAAACCTTGGAACATAACTTTGTTTTCGTAGTGCGAAAGCAAAGCACCCAAAGTTTTTGGAGTAAGTTGCTTTCCGTAAATTAAACTAGAAGGACGATTTCCCGCAAAAGCTTTGTTTGGATTTGCGTCTTCTTTTCCGCAAGCAAAAGCAACAATCTGCGCTACAACATTTGCGCAAAGTTTTGTCTGGCTTGTAGAATTTTCAATTACAACATCTTTTCCAGTTTGATTTTCGCTAAATGCAATAAATTGTAGCGGAACAACGTTAGTTCCCTGATGAAGCAACTGATAGAACGAATGTTGTCCGTTTGTTCCAGGTTCACCAAAAATTACCGGACCAGTTACATAATCAATTTTTCCGCCATCGCGATTTACAGATTTTCCGTTAGATTCCATATCAAGCTGCTGAAGATGTGCCGGAAAACGACTTAACGCTTGCGAATAAGGCAAAATCGCAGTAGAAGGATATTCCTGAACATTTCGTTCGTAAATTCCAATTAAAGCGTCCATTAACGCAGGATTTTTCTTAATGTTTTTGTTCAAAGCAGTTTTGTCTTCCGCAGCCGCTCCGTCCAAGAATTCCGCAAAAACTTTTGGTCCAAAAGCAAGCGAAAGAACTGCTCCGCCAACGCCAGAAGTAGAAGAATAACGACCTCCAATGTAGTCGTCCATATAAAACGCCTGCATATAATCTGGATTGTGTGCCAAAGGCGAAGTTTCGCTAGTAACCGCAATCATGTGTTTAGAAACATCAAGTCCGTCTTTTTTAAGAAAATCTTTTACAAAAGATTCGTTTGTAAGCGTTTCCAAAGTTGTTCCAGATTTAGAAACAAGAATAAAAATTGTGTGTGCTAAATCCAAAGAAGCAACAACTGCCGCTCCGTCATCTGGGTCAACATTAGAAATAAAATGCGCTTCCATTTTAAAAGTGTTGTTTGCTTTTGCCCAGTTTTCCAAAGCCAAATACATTGCTCGCGGACCTAAATCTGAACCGCCAATTCCAATTTGGCAAACTGTTGTATATTTTTCGCCTTTTTCGTTTACAATTTCGCCAGAATGAACTTTGTTTGCAAAATCTGCAATTTTTTTCTGTTCATTAATGTAAAAATCGCGTTTGTTTTGTCCGTCGGCAATAACTTTTTTTCCAAGTTGACCACGAGTTAAATGATGCAAAACCATTCGTTTTTCGCCAGTGTTTACAACTTCGCCATTGTAAAGCGCCTCGAATTTTTCCAAAAGTTCCGCTTCGTCAGACAAATCCTGCAAAGTTTTAAGAATCTGCTCGTTTACTTGCTTTGCAGCGTAATTGTAAGTTAAACCTTCCGCCATCGGAATCGAATAATTTTTAATTCTCTTTACAGCGTCGTCGCCAGAAAGTTCATCTTTTACAGAAACCATTCCCTTTAGGGAAAACAACTTTTTCCAAGAAGAAAGAGTGTCAGCATTTGCCCAATTAGCCATTT
>CAZJOU010000451.1:0-1505 GCA_964547685.1 uncultured Treponema sp.
AGAAAGTCGGTAGTTCGCGTAAGCGAACGTACTACCCCATTCGCCTAGGGGAAAAACAAGTTTTCCCCTAAAACCCCTTTTCCGCAAATCTTTGACAATGAATAAAAAAAAATCCTAAAAAGTGGGACAAAACGAGCGACGGCAAAGCCGGAAAATCGCGAGTGACGCAGCGATTTTAGCGACGTGCGGTTGAGCCCCTGCGAAACCGGAAAAATGAAAGGTCCCAAGGAAGCCTAACATCGAAGATGTCGGCGGACTGGGAAGGTTCGTTTTTCGCCGTCGCTGGGACCCGCTTTTTAGGATTTTTTTTTCTTTGCAATGTAATTTTTATTTTCTCACAAATCTATATCAATCTTTTTATTTTCTTGCTATATTCATTATATGCTAAAGTTGTTTTTTAGGAAAAATTTTTACGACGGCTGGGACAACGTTATGTTCTTTTTTGTTCCAGATTTAATTATAGACGCACTTATTATTCTTTGCACAGGAATTGCAAGTCTTGGCGTAACAGTTTTTAAGGACGCAAGTTTTTTCCTTTACATTTGGATTTTTCTTACAATCTTACTAGTTTGTGGCACTTCTATAATAACACTTGCTTGGGCAGAATCTGCAAAAGGAATTGCCGACTACGAAACAATAGAATTTAAAGACTTTTTTAAATCTATAAAAAGTTGCATTTCCGACGGAATAAAATACGGTATAACTTTGCTTTGTGTTGTTGTAATTGCTTTTATTGGAATTCGCTACTTTTTATTTCCAAAAAATCCAGATGGAACTTCTGCACAAGTTTCTTTTGCTGGCCTTATATCTGGATTTTGCTACATTTGGCTAGCATTAATTGTTCTAGCATCTCTTTTTTGGTATCCAGCAATTCGCGCATATATGCACAATCCATTTGGAAAAACTGTAAAAAAATGCTTTATTGTACTTTTCGACAATCTTTGGGTTTCTATAGTTCTTGGTTTTTACAATTTATTTCTTGTGCTACTTTCTGTTATTATGCTAGGACTTGCTCCAGGAATGTGCGGAATTCAACTTGCGCGCGCAAACGCTTTCCGCTTAATTATGAAAAAATACGACTACATAGAAGAATTAGACAAAAAAGGCGAACCTTTAAATAGCAAAGCCCGCCGAAAAATTCCATGGAAAATTTTACTAAAAAACGACATAGAAGCAAATCCGCCGCGTGGCTTTAAAGCATTCGTTTTCCCTTGGAAAGAAGATAAATAACAATTTTTTTTGCAAGACAATAAAAATTGTCAAACAATGAGGAAGTTCTGCCGATGGAAACATCTGCACAAGTGAGAAATCGACATCAATATAGAATGTAAATCTGGTTTGGTGGTTACGACTGGCTCAACCACCACAATTACACGAACGCGGAAGCCGTTTCCAGTCGGCAGGTTTTCCGAATTGCTTTGGCAATTTTTCTTAGCAATACAATAAAAAATTATTTATTTGTCATTAACATTGTTTTAGAATCCAACTTTACGCTTTTTCCAGAA
>CAZJOU010000452.1:0-1501 GCA_964547685.1 uncultured Treponema sp.
GCTGTCTCCTTTCCTTTTGGTAGTACCATATATCACTCTGAATCCCATAATAGTCAAGCAGATAATGGTACTTTCCAAAAGAAAATGTAGGATTTAATCCCTTGATTCCGGCAGCGACATTGCAACCGCATAAGCTACCGTTGCCGTTACTGCATTCCCTGCCTGTTTATATAACTGTGCATCCGAATTAACACTTGCTGCACAATCAAATAATTCATCAGGAAATCCCTGAAGACGGAAGCATTCCCTCGGTGTCAGCCGTCTGATGCGGCCGCCCTTCATGAGAGTTCCCATCTGTCCGGAACAGTCCAGTGTCTGCGAACATCCTTTTCCAACCCTTCCCCTTCTTGTTTCGCTTCCCGGATAGGAAAGATTGATACTGTCACCCTCATGAGCCACATCATATCCCTGTTTCGTGGCATTTTTTACCTTAACCGCATCCGCTTTTTCACAGACATACACACCATGTCGGTCCTGTGAAGTAAGGGTAAACATCGGCTCTCCGTCTTCCTTCATCCTTCTGCCGTTCTGCCTTTTCTCCATGCGTTCCGGAGTCAGGACCGGATGCACCTCAATCACTGCAGAGTTCATTGCCGTATGATTTACCATTCCTGCGGTATATCTTGCCGTAAGGCATCTTGCGGTTCCCGTTATCTTTGGTGCATGATTGCTCTGATCGATAAAATACAGTCCCGTCTTTGCACCGACACCTCCGGCATTTCCCATCAGTGTTGCCGAAACACCGTCCGTACCATACACACGGTATCCCTGCATTCCTCCTACAAGCTGCTTAAGAGCTGCTTCGTTTTCTCCGCTGAGAGATAATATTTCTCGTCTGCCTCTGCTTCTAAGATTTGCGATAATGAACACTCGTTCACGATTTTGGGGGACTCCGAAATTTTTGGAGTTAAGCACCTGCCACCGACAGTCATACCCTGCTTCGTCCATTTCAGACAGAACTGAGGCAAAATCGAATCCTGCATTAATTGATAACAGGTTCTTAACGTTCTCAACAAGTAAGTATGTGGGTTTAGCACTTTCTTCTTTGCTTTTGATGAGATCAATAATGTTGTAATATATTCCACTTCTTTTTCCGACCAGTCCCCGCTGTTTTCCGGCAACGGAGATGTCCTGACACGGGAATCCGAAACACCAGATGTCTGCATACGGGACATCTTCGGACTTAAGTTTTGTGACATCATCTGCTTTCCACTCTCCTTCCGTATCATACATTGCCTCATAAGAGGCTCTTGCAAATTTGTCATATTCACAGTAACCGATACATTTATGCCCGGCTGATTCCAGCCCAAGTCTGAAACCGCCTATGCCGGAACATAAATCAAGGAAGGTCATCTGCTTCATCACACTGCCCTCCCTTGCATAATTGCTGATATGAAATTTTCATATTGTCACGGATGACATATACATCCGCATCCGAACCGCGCTGTTCCACATATCGGTTCACGATGACATCCACGAATTTTTCATCCAGTTCAATCCC
>CAZJOU010000453.1:0-1491 GCA_964547685.1 uncultured Treponema sp.
TTATTAACGACGGCGAAAAAATTGTAATTGACACTCGCGATGGTTCTTTTGTAGAACGCGCAAAATAACGATGTAATAAATTCGGAATGACGAACTATGTATAAAAATCGCTCTTTTTGGGGCGATTTTTTTTTATTAGTAACTATGAAAGTTTAATGTAGATACTCGGGTCAAGTGTTTCGACAGGCTCAACAACCACCCGAGTATGACACGCAAACCACTAAGTTCTGCGATGTTTGCAAAGCAAACTCGTATAATAATGACTCGCTAATCAAGTTTTGCAATGACATAAATGACAAAAAAATAGAGGCTGGCTAAAAAAAAGCATTTTTACACTTTTTTAGCCAGCCCCTTTTCGCCCCCCCCCAACCCACAAGTTGAGCGAAGAGAACGAGAACTCCCCTTTTCTCTCCTTTACTCCTATTTAGTACAATAATCCATTAGAGAATCTCTATGGAATTTTAAAAAATCTACACAAAACTATTATTCAATTCATTTTGAATTTTAACAGTTATGTAAATTCTACAATAAAATTCTTATAAAACAATACCCTTTAGAACGAAATAACCAAAGTTACTAAAAAATAACCGCGGTTACTTTTGAAAAAAAAATTATTTGCCAGTTAGGAATTTACTCTTTATAATGAATTCATTATGAATTCTAAGTCGCATAATAACTCGTTATACATTTCTATGAGGATTTTTTGTCTTTTAGGAACCATTGTTCTTATTACAGCCTCTGTTATGAGTTATAAACACATTCCAAGATACGTTTCTATTTTTCCTAAACCTGAATATACAATTTTTGCTATTAATGCATTTTCTGCTTTTCTTGCTTTTTTACTTGTAATTTTTCCAAATAATTGGAAAGCGCAAGTTTTTGTTCTTTTTATTCAAGCAATTTCTACAACTTGCACAGGTTTTGAAACTTTAGGAACATTTCTTTATTCCGCAGTTATTATACTTTTGTTTGTAAATGGATTTTTTAAAACTTATTTGCGCGGAAAAATAATTACAATAATTTTAGTTTGGGCATTAATTCTTGTAGGTTATGCATTTTATGTTCTAAAAAACGGACATTTTTGTAGAAGAGCGTTTTATCGTCTTGCACTAGAAGTTTCTGTTTCTATGTTCTTTTTTGGATTTTATTTTTATATTTACAAAAGAATGGAATCTTTACTTGTTACGCTAGTTCCTGCAAAATCAAATATAAGTTCACATTCAGATTTACCAGCGGCTGGCACAACATTACATCTTTCTAATTACGGACTTACAGAACGGCAAATGAATCTTGTTCTTTCGTATTTAACAACACAAAAAAGTTACGAAGAATTAAGCGAACAATTTTATATTAGCAAATCCACAGTAAAAAAAGATATGACAGAAATTTTCGAAAAATTCGGAGTTTCTAACATAAAGGAATTACATATTCTTCTGTTACAATATATTGTTAAAGCATAGATTTTGGGAAATCTGCAAACCAATAAAAATT
>CAZJOU010000454.1:0-1489 GCA_964547685.1 uncultured Treponema sp.
ATTACTTTTTTCCCTCTATTACTGTTCGCATTGCACCTAACTTTTCGCACGTTTCTGTAAATTCGCGTTCTGGTTCGCTAGCATAAACAATTCCGCCACCAGCTTGAAGCGTCCAAATGTCGTTTTGTTTAAGCGCACAACGAATTGCAATGCAAAAATCCAAGTTATTTTTGTTACCAATATAACCAACTGCGCCAGCATAAAAATTGCGTTTATATTTTTCTAACGTAGAAAGAATTTCTATTGCGCTAATTTTTGGTGCTCCAGAAACTGTTCCAGCCGGAAAAGCCGCACGCAAAACTTTAATTGCAGGCGTTTTATCTGAAACTTTACCAATAACTTCAGAAACCAAATGAATTACGTGGCTGTAAAGTTCTGTAAACATAAAGCGCGTTACGTCTACAGTTCCAGTTTCGCAAACGCGCCCCAAGTCGTTTCGCGCCAAATCTACAAGCATAAGATGTTCCGCTCTTTCTTTTGGGTCATTTAAAAGTTCGTTCATAAGCTGCTTGTCTTCTATAGGATTTTTTCCGCGTCGTCTTGTTCCCGCAATTGGGTGAATCATTGCTTCACCGTCGCGAACACGAACCAAACTTTCTGGCGAAGCACCTGTAAGTTGGAAATCGCCAAAATCAAGATAGAACATATATGGCGACGGATTTACAGAGCGAAGTCTTCGATAAATTTCCATTGCAGGAACTTTGCTTTGTATTTGAACTCTTCGGCTAGGAACCGCTTGAATAATGTCGCCGTCGTAAATGCGCTTTTTTAACGCTTCTACTTTTTCGCAATATTCTTTTTTGCTTTGCTCTTCGTCTGTAAGAACTTTTACTTCGTAATTTGTTTCTGGTTCTGCAAGATACGAAAAGTCTAAGTCAGAAAGTCGCTTTTTAATATTTTCTATAGCTTCTTCCAAATTTATTTCGTGTTCTTTGTAATTTTGCGCACAAATGTACATTTTCTCGCAAAAATGGTCAAAAATAATAAAAGTATGACCAACCACAAATGCGCTTTCTGGAATTTTTAATTGATCTTCTTGTTTTTCCAAGTGAATTGTGTCGCACTTTGCGCAAAATTCGTAACTTAAATAACCCATTCCCGCTGCCGGAAGTGGCAAATCAAAACCTTCTTCCGCTGGATTTTCTGCAGCAATTTCGGCTAAAACGTCAAGAATGTCGCCTTTCATTGCGTAAACTGGGCGACGTTCGCCATTTATAACAATGGCAATTCCTTCATCGTCTTGAATTACGCGGAACGCTTCGTCTAGCATAATCATTGAATATCTGTCTTTTCCGGAAGAAAAATTTGCAGATTCAAGAATTGCTTTTGCTCCAAATTTTTTTGCTAACGAAAACGGAGTAAATCTGTCTCCTGGTAAAACTTCGTATATCATAAATAAACCTCGATTTGCGTTATAATGTTTCTATTAATAGAAACATTATAAAACCAAAAAGGATTTATTGTCAATTAAAAAGTTATTAGCCCAAAT
>CAZJOU010000455.1:0-1486 GCA_964547685.1 uncultured Treponema sp.
GCAGCGGTCTCCAAAACCGCCTGTCGTGGGTTCAAATCCTGCCTGCCCTGTTTTTTTTACTATTTACTTGGAGGAATTATGTCAAAAATCGGTCAATTTTTCCGTGAAAGCAAAGCAGAATTAAAAAAGGTTGTGTGGCCATCACGCGAAGATGTCCTTTCGTCAATCAAAGTTGTAATTATCTCCACAGTTGTTGTTGCTGTAATTCTTGGTTTGCTGGACTTTGCTTTTACAGAAGCATTCCGTGCAGTAATGAAATAAGGCTAGGTTGCAGATGGCAAAAAGTTGGTACATGCTTCAGGTTTTTGTAGGACACGAAGCAAAAATCGAAAGAGTAATAAGAACTCTTCTAGATAAAAAAGAACTTGACTCAGAAGTTGTAACAGATGTAAAAGTTCCGCTTGAAGAAGTTGTAGAAATAAAAGATGGCAAGAAAAAAGCAAAAAATGTAAACTTTATGCCTGGCTATCTTATGGTAGAATTAGATCTTCCAGAAATTGGTTGGAAAGATACTTGTTCAAAACTTCGCAAAGTTCAAGGAATTATGGGCTTTGTAGGAACAAATCCTAATGTTCGTCCGCGACCAATTACAACAGCAGAAGCAAAAAATCTTCTTCAAAAAATTGGCGTAATAAAGTCAGAAAAGAATGTTCGTATTCAGCAAAATTTTGCCGTTGGCGACATCGTAAAAATTACAGACGGACCTTTTGCTTCGTTTCAGGGTAACATCGAAGAAGTTAGCGATGAAAAAGAAAAGCTTCGCGTAAACGTTCAAATTTTTGGACGTGCAACTCCAGTAGAAGTAAATATGCTTCAAGTGGAAAAAGTCAATTAGCACAAAATTTCAGGTGTTTGCGTGCCAATGCAAACATTCCTGTTTTTGGGAGAAATGCAAGTCCGTTGGACAAAGGCGTTTCGCTAGAATAACTAAAAAAGTTTTGTTATATTCGTCATTCTGAATTTATTTCAGAATCTCTTATAAAAACTTAATTTAAGTTGTTCACACCAATTTAGGAGAATCAAAATGGCAACAAAGAAGGTAACAGCCGTAATTAAATTGCAATGCCCAGCGGGCGCAGCGACTCCGGCTCCTCCAATTGGTCCAGCACTTGGACCTCATGGTGTATCTGCACCAAAATTTGTCCAGGAATTCAACGACAGAACTAAGACTATGGAAAAAGGTCTTATTATTCCAGTAGTTCTTACTGTTTATGCGGACAAATCTTATACTTTCATTCTTAAGACTCCTCCTGCAGCAGTTCTTATTAAGAAAGCACTTAAAATTCAAAAAGGTTCTGGAAATCCACTTTTAAACAAAGTTGGAACTCTTTCTAAAAAAGACCTTGAAGAAATCGCAAAAACAAAGCTTCCAGATGTTAACGCAAACGATCTTGAAGCCGCTAAAAAAATTATCGCTGGTACTGCACGCAGTATGGGCGTAGAGGTGGAGCAGTAATATGAAACATGGAAAGAAATATCGCGCATC
>CAZJOU010000456.1:0-1466 GCA_964547685.1 uncultured Treponema sp.
CTTCATTCTGGCAAAAAAACTGTTGATTACGCAAAAATTATGTCAAACAAAGGCAACAGCAATTACGAAAACAGAGTTGTAAATGTTGACCCGGAACTTAAAGAAGTTCGACCTTTTATGGTTGCGTTTATGATTGCCGGAAAAGCTATTGACGACCCAATGCTTAAAGACATAATTCAAACTCAGGAAAAACTTTGCTGGAACTTTGGACGAAAGCGAAAATCTGTTTCTATGGGAATTTATAGAATTGACCAAATTAAATTCCCTGTTGATTACAAAGCGGTTGACCCAGACAAAACTTCGTTTGTTCCGCTTCAGTGCGAAAAGCCAATGACTTGCCGCCAAATTTTAACAGAACATCCAAAAGGAAAAGATTTTGGCTGGATTTTAAAAGATTGCAAAAAGTTTCCGCTTTTAGTGGACGCAAAAAACGAAGTTCTTTCTATGGCACCAATTATTAATTCTGCAACTTTAGGCGCAGTTCAAGTTGGCGACAAAGATTTAATGGTTGAACTTACCGGCGACAATATGGAAAATCTTTTACTTTCTGCAAACATTGTTGCCTGCGACTTTGCAGATCAAGGTTACGAAATTAAGCCGATTCTTGTAAAACATCCTTACGAAACTGGATTCGGAAAAGATATTCTTGCTCCTTTCTATTTCCAGCCGCAGACAAAAGCAACTTTAAAGCACATAAATAAACTTTTGGGAACAAACTTTGACGACGCAACAGTTTTAGACGCACTTCGCCGAATGGGAAGTGTTGTTTCTTCTAAAAAAATTAGCGATGACGACTACGAATATACTTTGTCGCCTGCGCCTTACAGAAACGACTTTTTGCACGAAGTAGACATTATAGAAGATGTAATGATTGGAACTCGCTTGGAAACTTACAAACCGGAAACTCCAAACGACTTTACAATCGGCCGACTTTTGCCAATTACAGATTATTCACGAAAAGCAAAAACATTAATGGTTGGTCTTGGCTATCAAGAAATGATTTTTAACTACGTTGGCTCTAAAAAAGACTACATCGACAATATGCGATTAGACGCAAGCCGCGTAATAGAAATTGCAAATCCAATGAGCGAAAACTATCAGTTTATTCGCTCAGAAATTCTTTCTTCGCTTTTACGCGCAGAATCAAAATCGGCAAATGCAATTTATCCGCACAAAATTTTCGAAATTGGAAAAGTTGCTTATCTTTGCGAAGAAGAAAACACAGGAACTAGAACTCGCCAAGTTTTAGGCTTTTTAACTGCTGAATCTAACGCAAACTACAACACAGCTGCTTCGGAAGTTGCGTCAATTCTTTACTTCCTTGACCACAAATACGAAGTTCGCGAATGTGATGACCCACGCTTTATTCCAGGACGACAAGCCGCAGTTATTGTAAAAGGAAAACAAGTTGGCGTTTTTGGCGAAGTTCATCCAGAAGTTTTGGAAAACTGGCAAATTACAGTTCC
>CAZJOU010000457.1:0-1460 GCA_964547685.1 uncultured Treponema sp.
GACCACAAAATTCCGTTTAATCCCATAAAAATTGGCATAATTATTGGTAGTGAAACGCCAAAAACAACTTCGCGCGTAAAAGAAATTACTGTAGATTCTATTGCTTTTCCCATTGCTTGCAAGTAAATAAAAGTTCCTTTGTTCAACATTGAAATTGGAAGAAGGCAAAGGTAAACGCGGAAACATTTTATTCCAAAATTAAGATAATATTCGCTTTCGTTTGCTGCGCCAAATAGTTTTATTAGAGAAGAAGGAAATACTTCTACAACAAAAAGTGCAATTAAGCCAATTACAAGTTCGGTAAGAAGTAGGCGAGTAAAAAGTCCTTTTGCTCTGTCTTTGCGACCTGCGCCAATGTTGAATCCTACAACTGGAATGCAACCTGCCGCCATTCCAATGGAAACGGAAATTGCAATTTGGTAAAACTTCATAACAATTCCTAAAACTGCCAAAGGAATTTGTGCATATTGTGGCTGACCAAAAATTGGGTCGCGAGAACCGTATTTCATACACATATTTTGGAATGCGGCCATGGAAAGTACTAGCGAAATTTGTGCAATAAAACTTGTTATTCCAAGTGTTAAAAATTTGCGGATAAGAAAGCCGTTTAATTTAAAACTTTGTTTATGTAGTTTTACTGACTTCATTTTTAGAATGTAAAGTAGCGAAAGAATTGCTGTTAGAATTTGTCCTGCTACGGTTGCTATTGCTGCGCCTTGCATTCCCATTTTTAGTGGAAAAATGAAAATTGGGTCTAAAATGATGTTTGTTATGGCTCCGCAAATTGTTGCTGCCATTGCAAATTTTGGGCTTCCGTCTGAACGGATTACTGGGTTCATTGCTTGGCCAAAAACGTAAAATGGCATTCCTAGAACAATCCAAAAGTAATATTCTTTTGAATATTTAAATGTTTCTGGATTTACTGTTCCGCCGAAAAACGAAAGTATTGGATTTTGGAAAAGTAGATACAAAATGCAAAGTACAATTCCTGTGATTACACTTAAAACTATGGCGTTTCCTACGCTTGTAGAAGCGTCTTCGTTTTTGCCTGCGCCAAGGCAATAACTTACAAAAGCGCAAGTTCCGTCGCCAATCATAACGGCAAACGCTAGTGAAACTACGGTTATTGGAAAAACTACTGTGTTTGCTGCATTTCCGTACGAGCCAAGATAAGAAGCGTTTGCAATAAAAATTTGGTCTACAATGTTGTAAAGGGCGGCTACAACTAGCGAAATTATGCAGGGAAGTGAATATTTTAGCATTAATGTGCTAAGTTTTTCTGTGGTAAGGAAATTATTTGTTTTTGTTTCTGCTTCTGACATTTTACAAGCCTCTGTGTAAAAATTCGTGTCGTATCGGCGCAAGGCTTGTATCGTTTCGAATAAATTAATTAGTTTGAGTGTCGAATTTTAATTGTTTTATCAAAATTGTCTGCGCTTTCGCAGAAATCCGTTTTTGCT
>CAZJOU010000458.1:0-1439 GCA_964547685.1 uncultured Treponema sp.
TTGTTACAAGTGGCGGTCGCGTTCTTGCTTGCTCTGCATTTGGAAAAACTTTCGATGAAGCATGGAACAACGCTTACAAAGCAATTCAAGGCGTTCATTTTGAAGGCGAATTCTATAGGAAAGACATTGGGCTTCCGGGCGCGGCAGTTTCTGGCGAATTGTAGTGATTTCGACAGGCTCAATCACCACGAGGTGGTTGAGTTTATCGTCCGCGAAGTGCGCGTAAGCAACCACCGTTTGCAATGACAGTTGGTATATAAAAAAAACGGCTCGCCAAGTCGGGGTTACAAGACAAGGCGAACCGTAAAATATCTAAAGCGGAAACGGAGACTTCCGCTTTTTTTTATTTTAATAAACCAAAAATGGCAGTCTTCTAAATAGAGCGTCGGCTTTGCCGACAGTAGAACAACTACGGCAAACAGGACGTTTGCCAAGCACTCATCAAACCGACAAAATGTCGGTTTGAATGAACCAAAAATGACAGGAAGTCATTTTTGGTTCTATTATTCATCGTTTTGAAGAGCGTCGTAACCTTCTTCTCCAGTTCTAATTTTTACAACTGTATCTACTGGATAAACGAAGATCTTTCCATCTCCAATGTGGCCTGTATAAAGAGCCTTTTTAGCAGCTTCAATTACAGTGCGAACAGGAACTTTAGAAACTACAATTTCAACCTTAATTTTTGGAAGAAGTGTCATTTCTACAGGAGTTCCACGATAGAATTCGCTTGCACCTTTTTGCATACCACAACCCATTACGTTTACAACAGTCATTCCTGTTACGCCAATAGAGTTCATAGCAGCTTTTAATGCATCGAACTTAGTTTGTCTAGTTACAATTACAACTTTGTTAAACTTAGCATCTGCGTGTTCGCCAGTTGTAACCTTTGCAACTGGAACTGCTTTTTCAACAGGCACAGCACCATTGCTTCCTGGAATAGAAATTCCTGCTTCGCGTGCTTCTTCATATTCTTCACTTGTGTAATTAATTGCAAATCCCGCATAACCAGAATCAAGTCCATGTTCAAGTTTATCAAGACCAACAATTTCTTCTTCTGCACTAACTCTAAGTCCAAATATTTTCTTAATAATTAAGAATACAATTGTGATTGTTACAACCGTAAACGCTGCTGTAGAAAGACAACCTAAAAGTTGCAATCCCAACTGTTTAAATCCACCACCGTAGAAAAGACCTGCGCCAGCAATCTGGTTTGCACCAAAACTTGTTCCGTCGCCAACACCACGAGCAAATGCTGGAGCACTTGGAGTTGCAAAAAGACCAACTGCAATTGTTCCCCAAATACCATTCATCATATGAACTGCAACCGCACCAACTGGGTCATCTACGTGAAGTTTGTGATCCAAAAGCCAAACACCAAAACAAACAAGCAAACCTGCAACAATACCAATAATTGCCGCGCCAAGTGCATCTGTAACATC
>CAZJOU010000459.1:0-1439 GCA_964547685.1 uncultured Treponema sp.
TTTGCAGATTTTCTTCCGCAAATATGATTTCCTGTAAAATCAAAAAAATCTGTTTCCTTTTTTCTTGGCTCCGTATTTAATTTTTTTATAAGAATTTCAATTTCGCTTGCTTTTAAAATGTTTTCTTTAATAAAAACACTTTGCATAAGTTTTGCTAAATTTTTTGAACCAGAAGGCTCGTATCCAGTAAATTTTTTAAGACTATACTGAAGTAATTTTCTATTTCTGTATTCGCCAATTCCGCAATCATTAGTCTTTTCGTAATCTTCTGCAATTTCTTTCCAACTTGCCCCGCAAAGAGCCGAAAAAATTGCGCAAGTAACACCAGTTCTATCAGAGCCAAGTCGGCAATGAATGTAAAAAGGTCCTGGATGCGAAATCATAAACTTTGAAATCTTTTGCAAAGCATTTAAGTATTCCGCTGCATCTGGATGAAAATAAACTAGATTATAATCAATGTTTACGCAAAGTCTATTATTTTTTTGTTCCATTTCTTGAATTTCAGGACTTTCTGTTTCTTCTGCAAGAGTCGAAATTGCTTCGTAACCGCACAAAGTTATATCAGATTTTATTCCATAAAGTTCAAGACCTTTCCGAACAAGATTTATACGTTCATTTTCTGTGTCCATCCAGCCACGCGATTTTTTGTATGGATGATAACCACGAAAAAGCGCTCTTGTGCCAGGAACTCGCCTAAAGTTTGCAATTTCCGCTCTGCAAGCAGGACAATTTAAATCAAAACTTTCTAATTCCTTAAAAATTCCACTTTTTTTGCGAAGTTCATCTGCTTCTTCAAAATCTGATTTAGACAAAAGAATAAGTTTATTTCCAAGAAAAATATTTGGTGCGTTAGTTTTTTCTTGAAGAACGTGGAAAGAATTTTCCGAAAGAGCAAAAAATTTAAATTCTGGAAAACCCGAATTTCCTGGAACTAAAATTTTTTCAAGACTTTTTTCAAGAACATAGACAATTTTTCCTTTTTCATTTTTTTTGGTCATTAACCAATCAGAATCTCCGCTATTAAGCCAGCCGTTAAAAGTTCCTGTTACATAAACAGATTCTGAATCAACAAGTTCTTTATATTCATCCTTATAACAGTAAAATTCGAAAACATTTTTATTAAATCTGTATCCGTACTTTTTGCTGTCTAATTCCATAAAAGGCCTCTAAAAAATATATTTCCCCTTAATATAATTATAACAACGCTTTCTAAATAAACCAACTAAAAAAATTTTTATTTTTTTCTATTCCGCTATTGACCTTTTTTTTCTATTCAGATATAGTAAAGAACATCACGCGGGTGTAGCGAAGCTGGTTATCGCGCTGGCCTGTCACGCCGGAGATCACGGGTTCGAGCCCCGTCACTCGCGCTAGCCTTCCACGATGTTGGAAGGCTTTTTTTTACAACTTCGGGACGTTGGGTCGCTTCCAGCGACTTT
>CAZJOU010000460.1:0-1419 GCA_964547685.1 uncultured Treponema sp.
TTTTCGGGGCTACCCTCACGGTCGGTCGGCTATCGCCGACGCGCTCCGCGCCCCCTACAATCCCGCGCAAGTTGTTTTACAGAAATAAAGTTGTAAAAGCAAAATATTACATTTATCTTTTCTAGCACCTTTTCTATATCGCGGGGCAACAAGTAGTCCCGCGCAAGTTGTTTTACGCACGAATCCCGCATACAGTGGATTTACAAAAAAACGTAAAGAGTTAATTTTTTAGTATTGCAAATCTGTACAAAAATTTTTCGTTTTTTTGACTAATTCGCGAACGTTCTAACCGCACTTAGCGTGTCATTCCGTGCTTGACACGGAATTTATTTTTTTTTCAAAAAAATTTTGTGATTTACTTCAGAATTTGCAAATTTTTTTCAATATATATTATGTAGGAGTTTTTATGAATGAAGATAAAATTGTTCGTAATTACAAAGACACTGTTTTTGTAGATTTATTTGGTAAGTGTTCGGATGCAAAAGAAAATTTTTTGTCGCTTTATAATGCAATTCATGGCACAAATTTAACTTTGGCAGAAACAACAGTAGAACCGCTTACTTTGGATCAAACTATTTATATGGGTTTGTATAATGATGTTGCGATGTTGGTTAATAATCAAATTGTTGTGCTACTAGAACAACAGTCAACAATTAACGAAAATATGCCACTAAGATTTTTGCAATATATTTCTAGGCTTTACGAAAAAGTTCTTCCTTATGAAGTTCGTTATAAAAGGAATATGGTTCAACTGCCAATGCCAGAATTCTATGTTTTTTATAATGGTCTAGCAGATTATGACGCTACAAAAATTTTAAAACTTTCAGATTCCTTTACAGATGATAAAGAAAATAATGAAAAAAACAAAAATTTTCTACTTGAATTAGATGTAACTGTGTATAATATTAATAAATTAGAAGAAATTCCTTTTATAAAAAAGTGTTCTTCCTTAGTTGGTTATTCAAAATTTGTTGAATATGCTAGGAAAGCAAAAAAAAGTGGTATTAAAAATCATATAAAAGATGCTATTGATTGTTGCATTAAAGAAGGAATTTTAGTTAACTATTTATTAAAAAATTCTGTGGAGGTGCAAAATATGTTAATAGGCGAATATGACTACGATATGGACATAAAAGTTCAACGCCAAGAAAGTTTTGAAGAAGGCATGGCTAAACAAAAAGAAAAAGACGAAAAATTATTTGCAAGTATGGTGGCAGAAAAAGATAAAGAAATTGAAAAACAAGCAAAAGAAAATGCAAGACAAGCCGAAGAAAACGCAAGACAAGCCAAAGAAAATGCAAAGCAAGCTGAAGAAAATAAACGCTTGCTAGAAGAAATTGCAAAACTAAAGGCAGAAAAAAAATAAATATGAAAAAAAATACTTTTTGCTTTTATATTGTTGTTTTGCAAATTATTTTA
>CAZJOU010000461.1:0-1418 GCA_964547685.1 uncultured Treponema sp.
TCAAAATGGGAGTTGCAAACGCAATTCTTATCAAAGTAAACCAGATTGGTTCTTTGACAGAAACTTTGGAAGCAATCGAAATGGCTCACCGACATGGCTACAACACAGTAACTTCTCACCGCTCTGGCGAAACAGAAGATACAACAATCGCAGACATTGCAGTTGCTACAAACTCTGGACAGATTAAGACTGGTTCTATGAGTCGCACAGACCGAATTGCAAAATACAACCAGCTTATCCGCATAGAAGAAGAACTTGGCGACAACGCAGTTTACGGTTACACAAAACTTACAAAAGAATCTAAATAGATTTGATAAGTTATGGTGATTGAGGTTCTCGAAATCACCTCAAAAAAACGCCTTTCTAATTTCTACGAATTGGAAAGGCGTTTTTATTTGCAACTTTTCCCTACCCTTTTTATAATTTTTATTATGTTTCCAAAAAAACTTTTTTTTAGCGTTTTATTATTTTTTAGTTTTTTCTCTTTAGTATTTACGCAAACCAAGCAAGAATCACAAAAATTAAACGACAATTCACCTATTCAATTTAATAAATGGGAACTTTTAATTTATCGCCCAGAAAACAGCGGAACAATGAACAATATTCGTTGCTTTCTTCGCCTAGAAGACGAAAATGGAAACGACGTAACGCAAACAAAATGCAAAGCAACTTATTATTACGCAAACAACGTTGTAAAAGATAAAAAAGCAAACACAATGCAATTTGGAAGCGTTTTTCACCATTGGGCACCTCGCGAAGTTTTTAAATATCAAAAAAACTATTTTTTAGAAGGCGGACTTGTTATGTATCTTTTGTTACAACCAGGAAAATATAAAATTAGCGTTTATACGCCAAGCGACCAACAATATCTTTCTAAAGTAGAAAATAAAGAAGAATGGAAATCTAATATTTTTGAATATAATACAGAAAATCCTACAAAAGTAATTTTTGTAAGCCCAACCGCAAACGAAAACGGATTTTACAACGGAGGTTGGCACATAGACTATAAAGCACCAGAATATTACAAGTTTACAAAACCAAAAAAAAGGCTACCTTAAAGGTAGCCCTGCAAACTTATTTGTTTACACGATCTTTCAAAGCCTTACCAGCCTTGAATTTTGGAGTTTTGCTAGCAGCAATTTTAAGTGTTTCGCCAGTTCTTGGGTTGCGACCTGTTCTGGCAGCGCGCTTTCCTACAGAAAATGTACCGAATCCAATAAGAGCAACATCGTTGCCTTTTTCCAATGATTTAGAAACATTTTCAATAAAAGACTTCAAGAAAGCTTCTGTGTCTTTTTTTGTAAGTTTTGTGTCTGCTGCAATAGCATCAATAAGTTCTGATTTGTTCATTCCGAAACTCCTTATTTTATTTATATCTATAATTATACACAGAAATTCAATATATTCAAATATAAAAG
>CAZJOU010000462.1:0-1412 GCA_964547685.1 uncultured Treponema sp.
CCTCAAAGTGTGCCTGCGGCGACCTTCGGTGCGCAAAAGCCGGTTTCTGCAGCCTACGGCGACCTTCGGTGCCGCACAACAATTTTTATTGGTTTTCATTAAAACTTGAATTTCAGATAACTTTACAAAGACGAAAAATGAAAAAAGAATGGTTTGAAAATGAAAATTTTTGGCAAGATTATGCGCCGATTATGTTTGACGAAGCGCATTGGGCGGAAGCAGCTGGAGTTGCAAAGGCCGTAATGTTGCTTGCAAACTTAAAATCTGGAAGTTCTGTTTTAGACGCAGGTTGCGGGCCTGGCAGAATTAGCGTAGAACTTGCATTACTTGGCTTAAATGTTACTGGCGTTGATATAATTCAATCTGAACTTGACGCAGCAAACGAAACTGCAAAGGACGAAGGCGTTAAACTAGTTTTATTGAACAAAGATTTGCGCTTTTTTAAGAGCAAACAAAAATATGATTGTGCAATTAATTTGTACACATCTTTTGGTTATTGCGACACAGAAAAAGAAGATTTTACTATATTAAAAAACATTTTTAGAAGCGTAAAAAAAGGCGGAACTTTTATTTTAGAAACTGTTAGCCGCGAAACTACAATTTTAAATTTTACTAAGGGCGAAAAATTTGTTCGTTCTGGAATAGCGGTCGAAACAAATTTTAGCGTTGTTGGCGCTTGGGAAGGACTTCGTTCAAATTGGAAACTAACTTTGCCTTGCGGAAAAAAAATTGAACACGAATTTGTTCAGCGACTTTATTCTGCGCCAGAATTAAAAAAAGAACTATTAAAAATTGGTTATAAAGAAGTTGAAATTTACGGCGGTTACGAAAAACAACCTTACGACGAAACTGCTTCAACAATGGTGCTTGTTTGCAAAAAATAGATTCCCGTGTCAAGCACGGGAATGACATCGAGTGCAGAGCACGGGAATGACTATTTTTTCAGTTTGATTTTAGTTATTTCTGAAATTTAATTGTTGTATCGTAAGCAGTAGAAGTCCACTCTGGTTCAATGTGCATATCAAGATCTGCATTTAAAGAAAGTGGTTTTGTAAATTTATAAGAACGTTCTGTATCTGCACAATCAAAAGAAACGCTTACTCCAGAAGTTCCTGCGTTAAGTTTAAAGTTTTTAACGTTTGAATCTGTAAATGTGTAAACTGCTTCTCCACTAGAAGCTTTAGTAAGTTTAATTGTTCCGTCAGCGGCAAATGTCCAGTTTGCATCCCATTTAGAATCCTGCCAAGTTCCCTGAATATCACCAAGATCAAGAGCAAATGTGCTTGCTGCAGCCAAAGCCATTACAGCAATAATTCCTAAAAGTTTTTTCATTATTGTCCTCCAATAAAACAATATAATTATATCTTAACCTTATAAAATAAAATATGCAATTTATCTTTTGTTAATTTTTT
>CAZJOU010000463.1:0-1410 GCA_964547685.1 uncultured Treponema sp.
TCGCAGTTTTACGGCTTTTCAGCCGTCGCTCCCTACCCCGCAACGCCCCGTTTTTCTGTCATTGTCGGGCTTGACCCGACAATCTACTTTTCTAACTTTATATTCAATTTTGTTTCCAAATCCAATTTTGCGGAAATGTAATTAAATCTTTCGTTCATTAAGCCAAGTTTTGCTTGGTTTAGCGAAGTTTCCGAATCGCGAACCTGTAAAAGTTCTTGCGTTCCGTTGTTGTAAGCGCGCAAAGTAGAATCATACGCTTCTTGTGCAAGCGTTACGTTGTTTTGCATTGCTTCTATATTTGCGCGCGAAACCGTTAAGTTATCGCAAAGCTTATGAACTTCAATCTCTGCATTTTGATAAAGCTGTTCAAGTCCAAGTTCCGCTTGTGCCAACTGTTGCTTGGAATCTTTAAGTTTTTGCATATTGCTAGAAAAAGGAAGCATATCAAAAAGGTTTGAGTATGCAAGTGTTAGCGTTAAACTTCCACCATCAGAATAATTGTCTTCGTCAAACCAATTTTCTGTAATATTAGAAACTGTTGGTTGCAAACTAAAACCAACCGCTAAACTTGGTGTAAACGTAGAAAGATACGTTGCATTAATTCCTGTTTTTATAAGTTCAATATTCTTTTTAAGCGATTTTATGTCGTTGTTTTGTTCAACATAATTCTTAAAAAGTTCATCTGCACTTACGTCTACATAAGTAACATCAATATTTCCAGTTAAATCAAATTCTTTTCCATAAGGAAGTCCAAGCAAAAAACCAAAGGTTTCTTTATTTTGCTTTAAAGTATTTTCTGCAGTTAAAATTGTTGGTTTCATATTTTCGTAAGTTACTTGCGACTGTAAAACAGAAAGCCGCGGAACTAAACCATTTCTATAATTAACTTCTGCTTGTCGCCAACGCGATTCTGCATTTGCCATAGATTCTTTTTGAATTTTTAAGTTTTCCTGAGCAAGTAAAAGTCCGTAAAAAAGTTTTCGAATATTTACTTCTGTTTCGCGAACAGTTTGTTCCCAAGTAATTTTTCCTGCTTCGTATTGTTTTTTTGTCGCAGAAATAGATTCTATCATTGCTGCATTAAACGCCCAAGAAAAAGATAAACTTCCAACAGGATGCCACAAAGCCGCTTCTTCAGAACCGAATGTGTCATCAATAATTGAATCAATTGTTGAATCTGCATTTGCATAAGCATACGCAACACTATGAGTTGAACTATTACTATCAACTTCTTGTTGAATTGAATTAAGTAAAACCGCAGTCGTTGTTAAATTACTTTTTATCGTATCAATATCGTTAGAACGCGCTAAAGTTCCGCTTAAACTTGCGCTTGGTAAAAATGTGTTCCAAGAATAATTGTTAGCGCGCTTTTTTATTTCTAAGTCAATTGCCGCACTTTTTAGCGATTTG
>CAZJOU010000464.1:0-1404 GCA_964547685.1 uncultured Treponema sp.
GGTGGAACTACTGCTATTGCTTCTGGTTACACAGCAGCGAAAGCGGCTGGAACTGGAACAAACGGCTACGGTTATGGAGCATTTGATGACGACTTCCGCGACGCTGTAAAGGGTGCAGAATATGGCGGATTCAACCGCGGTCAAATTCAGGGAACTTTTGCAGATGACAATATTGTGCTTGGTCTTAAAGGCGACACGATTACTAAAAACAGTCGCAATACTACCGGCATAACAGGTCTTGCTTTGCACTATGCAGAATGTCACGATAACTACACTTTGTTTGATAAACTTGTTTATTCAACAGACTCTTCTGTTTCGGGCGATGGAAACTTTGCTTCTAAATTTGCTGCGGCTTACAAGTCTGTAATGAACGACGCAGACAAACTTGCTTTAATCAAGAAAGAGGACACTCTTGCAGCGGCTTACGTTTTCTTGTCGCAGGGAACACCGTTCATTAACGGCGGCCAGGAATTCCTTCGCACAAAGAAAGGCGACCCTGACAGTTACGCTGCGGACACAAAAGGCGGAATCACCTGGACAAACACAGCGGGCGACTACAACATTGACGATGTGAACACGATTGATTTGTCGATGAAAACAACTTACAGCGATGTTTACAATGTTTACAAGGGATTGATTGCTTTGCGAAAAGGCTATTCTGCGTTCCGCGGCTACGGAACAAGCGATGCGGAGAAACTTTCCGACGGCGTTACAAAATACACAGTCAGCGCAAGCGATGGAAACTTCATTGTTCTGTTCAATGCGACGGATTCAGCGGCGAAAGTTGATGCAGTAAGCGGAAATATTGTTGACGTGGAAACTCGTCCGCAGGTTACAGGCACATATTTTGGGCTTGGCTTCGGCGATGTCGATGTCGATGTCGATGCTTACACAATCAGCAAAACCGTGTCAAGCACAACAAGCGTTCCTGCAAAATCTTTCGTAATTGTAAAGACTGAGTAGTTTTACAAGACAAGTAGATTGCCGGATCAAGTCCGGCAATGACGCGCACGACAAAAAGTCGAAATGACGCGAAAAGCAAATGTAAACACGACGTCATTGCGAGGATCGATAACGACGAAGCAATCTTATTGTTGTTGCAAAATTTTTAAGATTGCTTCGCTCCGCTCGCAATGACGTATTGTTATGCGAAATTTTCATATAACAATATAAAAATAGGCTATTCAAAAGCGAATAGCCTATTTTTTACATTTAAAAGGTAATTTAAGAACGCTTGTTTTTTAGCAAAGCCTCTAGTTCTGCAATTCGTTTAGCTTGATTCATAATTTCCGTTGCTTGCCGAGCAACTTCCGCATCTTTTTGTGCAACTCTTTCACGCTCTGCAAAAATTATTTTTTCATCCTTTTCTTTTTGTTGTTCAATGCCAATTCGAATTCCATCTTC
>CAZJOU010000465.1:0-1373 GCA_964547685.1 uncultured Treponema sp.
ATCGTCATTGCGAGCCGTAGGCGTGGCAATCTAAAGTAGATACTCGGGTCAAGCCCTAGTATGACACAAAAAGCACTAAATTCTGCAATGACGGTGCTATCTTCCGCGCTTGTCTTTTTCGTCTGGAGTTATAATTGCGTCTATGCTAATTTGCTTTTCGGCGGCAATTTTTTGCACAAGTTCTTTTGTGTATTTTTTTGTTCCGCGTGGCGTAGGATGCGGTTCTGCGTCGCCAATTAAAATTATTTTCTTTTGAGCGTCGTTTCGCCACGAATAAAATTCTAGCGATGCGTAAAGCGCTTCGTAAACCGCTTCTGGAATGTCGCCACCTTCTTTTCCGTTTATCTTAAATGCGTTTAAGTTATTATTAAAAATATTTACGTTTGGCGTAAAATCAAAAAATTTAACTGGAAGATTTTTATAGCGAAAATTGTCGCCGTAGTCGCGGTAAAGCAAAAGTCCAAGCCGAATATCCTTAAAATCTTTAAGACTTTCTAAAAGGCGCGGAACCCACTCTTTTCGTAATTGTTCAATGTCATCTTTCATACTACCAGTTGCGTCTATTGCAAAAACGACGTCAACTTTGTCTTTTGGCGAAATATTGTCTATTGCTTTCATAATATCGTCTACAATAGTTTCTGGACCTTTTGAATAAGTTAGAAAGTCTGAAATTTCTGAAAATTTTGCGCTTGCAACAGGATTGTAGTCGTCTGTTAAAACTGGCGCTTCTTCTTTTTTTTCTGTTTTTTCGTTATGAATTACAACTTTTTGCCCTAAATCAAACATATAAGCATTGTCGTAATATGCGCCAGTATAGTCTGCGTATTTTTTTTCAAAAGAGCGAATATTTATAAAAGTTCCTTTATTTATTGTAACTTTGCCATTTCTCGCCCAAGGATAGCCAAATTGCATTTCGTACGGAATGTAAATATGAAACGCTTGTCCAAATTGTTCATCTGGTTCTGGTGTTGAATCTACAAGGCTATATTTTGAATATTCTGATTTTAGTTCTTTTCCGTTTAAGTAGCGAATTTCGTCGCCATTTATTGTATTGTATTCCATTGCGCGATAAGCGTAACTGTCGTTTTTGCCAGCGGGATCTTTTGTTGTTTCTACAAGCATAACGGATTCTACTTGTGGTAGTTTTTTTATGTAAAGGTGATAACCTTGTTTTTGCGAAAAACTATTGCTTGATTCGGGAACAAGACGTAAATCTTGCGGTTGAATTATAAGCGGATTTTTTTTTGTTGATTTTTCTAGTGATTCCGATTGCGAAAAAAGAGCAAAACCGCAAAGTAAAAATGCAAAAATAAAAAATTGTTTTTTCATACTTTTATTTTCGGAACGAAAATATTTTAAATAAACAAAAAAAT
>CAZJOU010000466.1:0-1365 GCA_964547685.1 uncultured Treponema sp.
TATAATTAATTAGAAATATACGTGTTTACGCCTATTATCCAAGAGCCGCTTTTTGTGCTAAGTTGGTCGGTTGATTCGTAAAGAT
Organism: uncultured Treponema sp.; assembly: GCA_964547685.1. Taxonomy (GTDB): domain Bacteria; phylum Spirochaetota; class Spirochaetia; order Treponematales; family Treponemataceae; genus Treponema_D. The sequence goes on from CAZJOU010000466.1 coordinate 86, forward strand.
TCCAAGTGTATTCGTAATAAACTCCGGTTTTAAAGCGAAGTTCAGTTTTGCCTAGATTTAGAATAGAAATTCCACTTCTCCATTTTATAAGATTGATTGCGCCTAAATCTGTAGTTTGCGGTTCTTTTGAACGATAATTTGTTCTTTTGTAACTAACGCCAGAAACAAGTGCAAGACGATTTATTAAATTAACATAAACGTTCGCAGTTAAATACGGAACAGAAACGCCGGAATATTCAGAAGAACCTTTCCAATATGAAGTTAACGAAGTTGGTAGCGGATTTTGTGTTACATCTGCGTATCTTATTGTTGTATTATTTTCTGTGTCGTTATAAAAAATTGGCGAAAATAAAAAATCACTGTTTAGCGAAACATATTTTCCAAGTGGAAATTTCATTTTTGTAGCAACATAAGGAATAAAATTAATTGATTCAACTTTGTATTCCATTTCTGTAAAAGCATTAAATTTTGTAGAATTATCGATTTCGTCTGGAGATTTGGAAACTTCTTTTTCAACTAGATCATCTGATTCAAAACTAAAAAGAAGACCTGGTTCAAAAGTTATAAATTTTTTTGGATTATTTTTGCTTCTAAATGTAATAATGTATGGCTTTAAGTCTGCTTCAGAAGTAATTTGTTTTGTTTCTGAATTTGTAAAATCTGTAGAATCTAAATCTAATTTAGTTGCATAGGAAACTGTTAGGAAAGATGAATATTTTTTAGACCAATCGTATTCTAAAGATAAATAAGTTTTATTTCCATTTAATTGCGGTTCACAACCTAGATCAAAATATAATGGCAAAGAAATAATTTTTTTATATGCGCGAACTAAAAAGTTTTTCTTTTTTTTAGATTCTTCTGTTTGAATTGCATATTCTTCTTGGGTTTGCGATTTTATTTTTGGAAGTTCTGATTTTTCTTCTATATTTGATGAATTTGATGACGCTTCGGCAAAAAGCGAAAAAGAAAGAAAAAGCGTTATTATATAGAAGAAAATGAACTTTTTTTGTTTCATACGGATATTATATTACACTGACAAAAAAACAAAAAGAGTTGATTTAGCGTATTAAAAATAAAGTACGAAAATCTATAGATTTTGAGAAAAAGTCATTCCGAATTTATTTCGGAATCTATGTAATGAAAAATTGCCAGTGCTCTCGCGGAAAGCCGTTTTTTCCAAAGTCTATAGACTTTGGAAATTTGACATTTTTATTTTTTCCCAAGCGCCATTTCTTCTGGCTTAAAAACTTCGTCGAACTTTTCGGCGGTTAGGAAACCAA
>CAZJOU010000467.1:0-1358 GCA_964547685.1 uncultured Treponema sp.
GAACACGATTCAATGGGCGAAGTAAAAGTTCCGGCCGACAAATATTGGGGAGCGCAAACAGAGCGCAGTCACGAAAACTTTGAAATAGGCGTTGGAATAGAAACAATGCCACGCGAAATAACAAAGGCGTTCGGATACCTAAAAAAAGCGGCGGCCAGAGCGAATAACGCCCTAAAACCAGAAAAAATGACAGCGGAAAAACTAAGTGCAATCGAACAGGCTTGCGACGAAGTAATTTCCGGAAAACTAAACGAACACTTTCCTCTTGTAGTTTGGCAGACAGGAAGCGGAACTCAGTCTAATATGAACGCAAACGAAGTTATCGCAAACCGGGCAAACGAAATTGCAGGAAAAAAACTTTGCCATCCAAACGATGATATAAATATGAGCCAGTCGTCTAACGACACTTTTCCAACGGCTTTGCACATTTCTGCAGTAAACGAAATAGAAGACAAACTTATTCCTGCGGTAAATGTTCTTGTAGAAACTTTTAAGCGATTGGAAAAAGAAAACGAAGGAATTGTAAAAAGCGGACGAACTCACTTGCAGGACGCAGTGCCAATTTCGTTTAGCCAAGAAATTTCTGGCTGGCGAACAAGCCTTGAACGCGATGTAGAAATGCTAAAATCGTCGCTTCCGTACTTAAAGCAACTTGCTCTTGGCGGAACAGCGGTTGGAACTGGACTTAACGCACCAAAAGGTTTTGATGTAAAAGTTGCAGAAGAAGTTTCGCGCCTTACAAAAAAAGACTTTGTAACCGCGCCAAACAAATTTCACGCGCTAACTTCTAAAGACGAACTTGTTTTTGCGCACGGAGCAGTTAAAGCACTTGCCGCAGATATGATGAAAATAGCAAATGATGTTCGCTGGCTTGCATCTGGTCCGCGCGACGGACTTGGCGAAATCCACATTCCAGAAAACGAACCAGGTTCTTCTATAATGCCTGGAAAAGTAAATCCAACGCAATGCGAAGCGGTTACAATGGTAGCCGTTCAAGTTATGGGAAACGACGCTGCAATAGGATTTGCGGCAAGTCAAGGAAATTTTGAACTTAACGTATTTATGCCGGTAATTGCGTACAACTTTATTCAATCTTGTAGACTTTTGGCAGAAGCAATTTTGTCGTTCAACAAGAATTGCGCGGTTGGCATAAAAGCGAACAAAGAAAAAATGCACCACAATTTGTACAATTCGCTAATGTTAGTAACGGCGCTAAATCCATATATTGGCTACGAAAACGCAGCGAAAGTTTCGCACAAAGCGTACGAAGAAAATCTTTCGTTAAAAGACGCTTGTGTAAAGCTTGGTTTCCTAACCGCCGAAAAGTTCGACGAAGTTTTTAAGCCAGAAGAAATGGC
>CAZJOU010000468.1:0-1355 GCA_964547685.1 uncultured Treponema sp.
GTTCACCTCCATTCACATTGAGGAGCACGAGACCGAGGCCCGGGATACCAAGCTCGGACCGGAAGAGATCACCCGCGATATCCCCAATGTCGGTGAAGATACCCTGAAAGATCTCGACGAGAACGGCATTATCCGCATCGGTGCGGAAGTCCGCTCCGGCGACTATCTGGTCGGTAAAGTCACGCCCAAGGGCGAGACCGAGCTGACCCCCGAAGAAAGACTGCTGCGCGCCATCTTCGGCGAAAAGGCAAGAGAAGTGCGTGACACCTCCTTGAAAGTGCCGCACGGCGAGAGCGGTATCGTTGTCGACGTGAAAGTCTTCACCAAGGAAAATTCCGATGAATTGGCTCCCGGCGTTACCAAATCCGTCCGCGTCTACATCGCCCAGAAGAGAAAGATCTCCGTCGGCGATAAGATGGCCGGCCGTCACGGTAACAAGGGCGTCGTTTCCCGCGTCCTGCCCGAGGAAGATATGCCCTTCCTGCCCGACGGCACGCCGCTCGACGTGGTTTTGAACCCCTTGGGCGTTCCGTCTCGTATGAACATCGGACAGGTTTTGGAAGTCCACCTCGGCTATGCGGCTAAGGCACTCGGTTGGCACGTCGCGACACCCGTGTTCGACGGCGCGAACGAGAAAGATATCCGCGAAACGCTGAAGTTGGCGGGTCTGCGTGAAGACGGCAAGACCATTCTCTACGACGGCCGTACCGGCGAGCAGTTCGATAACCCCGTTACCGTCGGCTATCCGTACTATTTGAAACTGCACCATCTGGTCGACGATAAGATCCATGCCCGTTCCACAGGCCCGTACGCGCTCGTCACACAACAGCCTTTGGGCGGTAAAGCGCAGTTCGGCGGTCAGCGCTTCGGCGAAATGGAAGTTTGGGCGCTCGAGGCTTACGGCGCGGCATATACCCTGCAGGAGATCCTGACGGTCAAGTCCGACGATGTGGCCGGCCGTGTCAAAACGTACGAGGCCATCGTCAAAGGCTCAAATATCCCCACGCCCGGCGTTCCCGAATCGTTTAAGGTTCTGGTCAAGGAATTGCAGGCGCTGTGCTTGGATGTGCGTGTGTTGGACGAAAACGGCAACGAGATCGAGCTGAAAGACGATGACGACGAAGATGAGATCGTCTATACCTCCGAGCACGAAAACGAACTGGTTCTCGGCGACACCGATGAGGTGCTCGACGCCGGATTCGTCATCGACGAGGACAGCCCGGAGGATATTATGGATGTGTTCGGTGACATGGAAGATGCGGCCGACACCTATGAAGATTAAGGAGGCGTGAGTATGGCAGATGCCACCTTTGATGCCATTAAAATCGGCATTGCATCCCCGGAAATGATCCGGG
>CAZJOU010000469.1:0-1350 GCA_964547685.1 uncultured Treponema sp.
AAAAAAAATTAAAAATTTATTCAAAATTCTATTGCAATTTTTTTTATAAAGTTATATAAAGAATACAGCATCAAAGGCGATGTGAATTTTATCTAATTTTTTAGTTGAAATTCACATCGCCTTTTTTATTTTGAAAAACTGGGGGTTACAATGACAAACGTACCTGAATTGTTTGGAAGTATGGTTTTTAATCAAAAAGTAATGAAAGACAGACTTCCAAAAGAAACTTTTAAAGCTTTGAAAAAAACTTTAGACGATGGAACTCCGCTTGAACTTGACGTTGCAAACGTTGTTGCGCATGCAATGAAAGATTGGGCAATAGAAAACGGAGCAACTCACTTTGCACATTGGTTTCAGCCTTTAACAGGAATTACTGCAGAAAAACACGATTCGTTCATTAATCCTCAGGATGATGGAACTGTAATTATGTCTTTTAGCGGAAAAGAACTTGTAAAGGGTGAACCAGATGCTTCTTCTTTCCCGTCTGGCGGACATCGTGCAACTTTTGAAGCACGCGGTTACACAGTTTGGGATCCAACTTCTTATCCTTTTATAAAGGAACATACACTTTGTATTCCAACTGCTTTCTGTTCTTATACAGGCGAAGCGCTAGACAAAAAAACTCCACTTTTGCGCTCTATGGAAGCTTTGGACAAGCAAGCAAAACGAATTCTTAAACTTTTTGGAAAAGATGTAAGCCACGTTGCTACAACTGTTGGTGCAGAACAGGAATATTTTATTGTTGACCACGATTTGTGGGCTCAGCGTAAAGACCTTAGAATGACTGGTAGAACTTTGTTTGGTGCAAAACCTTCTAAAGGTCAGGAAATGGACGATCAGTACTTTGCTGCTTTGAATCCTAGAATTGTAAAATTTATGGAAGATTTGAATGAAACGCTTTGGAAATATGGCGTTCTTTCTAAAACAGAACATAACGAAGTAGCTCCAGCTCAGCACGAAATGGCTCCTATTTTTAGCACAACAAACCTTGCTGTTGACCAAAATCAACTTACAATGGAAGTTATGAAAAAAGTTGCAAAACGACACGGACTTGAATGTCTTTTGCACGAAAAACCATTTGCTGGTTTAAACGGAAGCGGAAAACATAACAACTGGTCTATGGGAACAAATGAAGGCGAAAACCTTTTGGAACCAGGAAAAACTCCAGAATCTAACGCACAGTTCTTGCTTTTCTTAACTGCAATTCTTAAATCTGTAGACGAAAATCAGGATTTGCTTCGCATTTCTGTTGCTTCTGCTGGAAACGACCACCGACTTGGGGCAAACGAAGCGCCGCCAGCAATTATTTCTGTTTATCTTGGAGATGAACTTTATGCGGTTCTTTCTTCT
>CAZJOU010000470.1:0-1349 GCA_964547685.1 uncultured Treponema sp.
TTCCTAAATCTGCGTAAATCCGCGCTATCTGCGGGAAATTCAACTTTTCCCAAAACCTATAAGTTTTAGAAACTGTCATTGTCGTAAATGACACGAAAATTGCAAAAACTCTACATTCGCTCTTAATTCAATTTGTATTTTGTAATTAAATCTTTTACTTTTACGCTTGGCACAGAAACGTAATTCTTTTTTACAATTTCTTCTATTAAATCGGCAGTTCCTTCGTAACCAAAAAGCGTAGAATTTAAGCAAATGTGGTAATTGTTACTTGCCTTCCAATCTTGATTTGTAAAGTTCATATAAAATTCAAAAGTATTGTGGTCTTGCTTTTTAATTCGTCTTTGCGCAAAACGGCGATTAATTCCATATTTTTCGCTTATGTAAGTAATTCTGTGTTTCATATCCGCAGTTATTAAAATGTGAATTGCGTTCCGATTTTGCTTTAAAATAAAGTTTGAACAATGACCTACAATTATGCAACTTTGACTTTCTGTAAGCTTATTTATTACTCGCTTTTGCGCTTCAAAAAGATTTTTGTACGTTTGCGAATGAAAATCTTCTACAGAAAAATTATTATGAATAAATGCTTCCGCCGTGCTTTTGTAAAGAACTTCGTTGTGGTCAGAAACAAATTTTTCGGTAAAATTGCCTTCTTTTGCAATTAGCGGAACAAGTTCTTTATCATAAACAGGAATTTTCAATTTTACACCAAGAATTTTTGCAATAATTCTTCCGCCACTTCCAGATTCAGAAGTAACCGTAATTATAATTTGCTTAGAATTGTCAATTTTTAGTTTAGGTTCAAAAACAAGTTCACTTTCGTTTTCAAAAACATAATTTGTAAAAGAAAGTCGCTTTGTAAAAAAGTGCGAAATTGGACCAACTAAAAGAACAATAATTAAAGTTCCTTCGCGCACAGATTCCAAACGACCAAGAAGCGCAAACGAAAGCGCAACAGCAAGAGCCGCCATAAAAACGTCAAAAATAATTTTTACAACCGAAAATTCTTTTTTTGTTACATCAGAAATCGCCTTTACAAATGCTTCTGTAGAAAGCATAACAACATCGGCTACAACTTGACAACTAACGCCAATAGCACGAAAAACGCAACCTAAAATATTATAAAAAAGCGCAAGATAATAAATGTCAGAATTTACAAACGTAGTAATTTTCATAGCACCGTCTATTAAAATAGAAAAAAGCAAAGTTACCGGAAGTTGAAGAAATTGATATTTTGGGAATTTTTTTCCAAGAATTATAATTTGAATTAAAAGAAGCGAAAAATTAAATAAAAAAGTGCAAGTACCAAAAGAAAGTCCAGATTTTAAACTTACAACGTACGGAATGCA
>CAZJOU010000471.1:0-1345 GCA_964547685.1 uncultured Treponema sp.
ACAAGTTCACAAAGTCTGTGAAAGTCACTCCGGAAGTTCTTGAGACTTTCCGCTCTGTTCAGGACTTGGGTCCGCTCCACAACCCTGCGAACATTATGGGAATAGAGGCCGCGCAAAAAGTTCTTCCGAACGTTCCGCACGTCGCAGTCCTGGACACTGCATGGCACCAGACAATGCCGCCTGCTTCCTACCGCTACGCGATTCCAAAGGAATGGTACGAGAAATATGCCGCGCGCCGCTACGGTTTCCACGGAACTTCTTTCCTGTACACAGCAAAGCGCGCTTCTGTTTTGCTTCATAAGCAGCCGAAAGACACGAATATCATCATCGCCCACATCGGAAACGGCGCTTCAATGTGCGCTGTCAAGAACGGATGCTGCTTCGACACTTCAATGGGAATCACTCCGCTCGAAGGACTTGTGATGGGAACCAGAACCGGAGACATGGATCCGGCTCTTCCGTTCTACATTATGAGAAAAACCGGAATGACTCCGGCGGAAATGGACACAGCGATGAACAAAAAATCCGGCCTTCTCGGACTTACAGGACTTTCTTCTGACCGCCGCGATGTCGCAGACGCAGCCGCAAAAGGAAACAAGGACTGCCAGCTCGCAGTTGATATGGAAGTTTACCGCCTCAAAAAATATTTTGGAGCGTACATGGCTGCAATCGGACCTGTTGACGCGATTGTCTACACAGCGGGAGTCGGCGAGCATTCAGCTTTGATCCGCGGACGCGCCCTTGAAGGCTTGGAATGGATGGGAGTTAAAATCGACCCGAAGAAAAATGAGCTTGCAAACACAGGAAACGCCGAGACTTGCATTTCCGCAGACGACTCGAAAGTCAAGGTTTTCGTGATTCCGACAGACGAGGAGCTTGTAATGACAGAAGATGCCTACGCGATTATGAACGGAACATACGATGTCCACACAAACTTCACATATTCTTTCCAGGATCCAGCTTACCGCAACAAGGCGCGCGAGGAAGCTTTGAAAAAAGAGATTGAGAAGAAGCCGGAGCTTGCGAAGATTATCGTTAGACCGTAGGCGTTGCCACGCACTATGCGCGCACTGCCCATTAAGAGCGGGCGCACTGCCCGTAGTCGTTGGGCACACTGCCCACTAAGAGCGGGCACGTTGCCTATATGCACAATTACAACCCGTCCAGACATAACAACTGGACGGGATTTTTTTTGCAAATATTAAATTTGTCTTATACAATAACAGCTTTGTCGCAAAGGACACCGACTATATGTACGTTGGATTAATGGCAACACGCGGAACTATAGTAGAGTTCACAGATGTGACTTACACAAAGACAGGAGAGTCCCAGGGAGCTTAATTAG
>CAZJOU010000472.1:0-1344 GCA_964547685.1 uncultured Treponema sp.
AGACTCTGGTCTTACAGGAAGAAAAATAATTGTAGACACTTACGGCGGAGTTGGTCGCCACGGTGGTGGCGCATTCAGCGGAAAAGATCCTACAAAAGTTGACCGTTCTGCCGCTTACGCTGCGCGCTGGGTTGCAAAAAATCTTGTTGCGGCTGGAGTTGCTCACAAAATAGAAATAGAAGTTGCCTACGCAATCGGAGTTGCAAAGCCAGTTTCTATTGCAGTAGATACATTTGGAACTGGGACAATTCCAAACGAAAAAATTGTAGAAATAATCAACAAAGTTTTTGACCTTCGCCCAACAGCAATTATTAGCGCGCTACATTTGCAACGTCCAATCTACAAAAAAACCGCCGCTTACGGACATTTTGGCAGAAACGACCCAGATTTTACTTGGGAAAAATTGGACAAAGTTGAAGAGATAAAAGGATTATTAAAATAAGGAAACATTGGTGGTTGAGTTTATCGTCCGCTTGCGCACGAGCGAAGCGAAGTAACCACAGGAAAACAACTTTGTCATTCCTGTGCTTGACACAGGAATCTACAGAAAAACTGTGTTGCAATTAAAAAAAATCTGCATAAATCCGCGCTATCTGCGGGAAATTCAACTTTTCCCAAAACATATACATTGCAGGAAAAACACTATGGAAAACGAAACCTTTTTACAAATACAAAATGTAGAAAAAATATTTCAAATAGAAAACGAATATCTACAAGTTTTAGAAAACATTAGCATAAATATAAACAAAAACGAATTTATTAGCATTGTTGGTCATTCTGGCTGCGGAAAATCTACTTTAATCAGAATGATTGCAGGACTAGAAAAACCAACAAGCGGAAAAATTACGCTTAGCGGAAAAGAAATTACAAAACCTTCAATCGATGTGGGAATGGTTTTTCAGGAAGCACGGCTTTTTCCGTGGCTTAGCGTTCTAAAAAATATTGAGTTTGGAATTACAGATAACAAAGTTTCTAAAAAAGAAAAAAAAGAACGTGCAAAACAAATGATAGATTTAGTTGGACTTACAGGTTTTGAAAATGCAATTCCAAAGCAACTTTCCGGCGGAATGCAGCAACGCGTAAACATTGCGCGAAGTTTAGTAAACACACCAAAAATTCTTTTGTTAGACGAACCATTTAGCGCGCTGGACGCTTTTACGCGAATGACAATGCAAACGGAACTTTACAAAATCTGGCAAAATGAAAAAAACACAATGATTTTAGTAACGCACGACATTGACGAAGCAATTTTTTTAAGCACGAAAATAATAATAATGAGCGAACGCCCCGGAAAAATCAAAGAAATAATTTCTGTAAATCTTTCCGACCATCAAGACAGAACAA
>CAZJOU010000473.1:0-1334 GCA_964547685.1 uncultured Treponema sp.
AGGTTTGTATGGCAAATATTTATAAAAACGATTTTCCGATTTTTAGCGCACCGGAAAACAAAAATCTTATATATTTTGATAATGCGGCAACAACACAGCGTCCGAAATGCGTAATTGACGCAATTTCTAACTTTTACAGCCACAACAATGCAAATCCGTTACGCGGACTTTACGATTTAAGCGTTCGCGCAACAGAAGATTACGAAAACGCGCGTGCAACAGTTGCCGATTTTATTTGCGCAGAACCTTGCGAAATTATCTTTACACGAAACGCATCGGAAAGTTTGAACTTGGTTGCTTACACTTACGGAATGGAAAACGTTAATTCAGGCGACGAAATTGTAGTTTCGGTTGCAGAGCACCATTCAAACATTCTTCCTTGGCAAATGGTTTGCAAACAAAAAGGCGCAAAACTTGTTTTTCTTGAACCAAACAAAGAAACTGGCGAAATTCCAGAAAGCGAATACAAAAAAATTAACGAAAAAACAAAAATAGTTGCCATTGCACAAGTTTCTAACGTTTTAGGAATTACAAATCCTGTAAAAAAGATTGCTTCGCTTGCACACAAAGTTGGAGCGGTTTGCGTTGTAGACGGAGCGCAATCTGTTCCGCACATGAAAGTTAGCGTAAAAGATATTGATGCAGATTTTTTTGCTTTTAGCGGACACAAACTTTGCGGACCAATGGGAATTGGCGTTCTTTACGGAAAAAAAGAGATTTTGGAAAAAATGCCTCCGTTTATTCGAGGCGGCGAAATGATTGAATACGTTACACGCGAAGATGCAACTTGGGCAGAAATTCCGCACAAGTTTGAAGCAGGAACTGTAAATGCAAGCGGAGCAGTTGGACTTGCAGCGGCAATAAAATACGTTCAATCGGTTGGTTTTGAAAAAATTGAAGAGAACGACAATCGTTTGGCAACAATTTTAATGCAAAAAATGAGCGAAAATCCGCATATTCGCGTTATTGGAAACCCTGACCCAAAAAAGCATTGCGGAATTGTAACGTTTACAGTTGAAGGAGTGCATCCGCACGATGTAGCAACTTTGCTTGACACAGAAAAAATTGCAATTCGAGCCGGACATCATTGTGCGCAACCACTGGGCGCGTATTTAGGCGTTCCTTCAACTGCCCGTGCAAGTATGTACTTTTACAACGATGAAGAAGAAGTTGAACGCTTTTATTCAGTTTTAGCGAATGTTAGAAAGATGGCAGGATACAAAGATTAAAATATTTTTGCTATTAGGACTTATTACTATTTACAAATATAATTTTTTCTGTATACTTTTAGTATAAAACGTTGAGGGACGTTTTTATAAACTATAAAAGTATAG
>CAZJOU010000474.1:0-1327 GCA_964547685.1 uncultured Treponema sp.
CTTTATGAAACTTTGGATAAAATATCTTTTTGCTGCAATTATTGGTATTATTTGCGCTTTGATTTTGCCAACAAATAATTCTAATGTTCTTTCGGCAATAGATTTTCTTACAGAAATAATCATTAGGTTTGGTCGTTATATGGTTATTCCTGTAATGTTTACAACTTGTGTTATTGCGTTTAATAGGCTTAGAGAAACTAATCTTCTTATAAAAACTGGAATTTGGACTTTTGGAACTATTGTTGTTTCTTCTTTAATTCTTACTTTAATTGGTCTTATTTCTATTTTAATTGTAAAACTTCCGCGTATTCCTATTACTGTAGAAAATGTAACAGAGGCAACTTCGCTAAATATAGGAAATCTTTTTAGGTCGCTTTTTCCGTACTCTGCATTTGAATCGCTAAACAACGGAACTTTTCTTTTTGCTGCGTACTTTTTTGCGCTTTTAATTGGTTGCGCTTCTACTTCGGATCCGGCGGCTTTTAGGCCAGTTACGACTCTTTTTGATTCTTTGTCTAAGTTAATGTACAACATTGGCGTAATTTTTACGGAATTTTTTGCATTTGGAATGGTAATTGTACTTTGCAGTTGGACAGTTCAATTTAAGGGAATTATTTCTAGCGGAGTTTTTACTCCTATGATTATTATGTTCCTTGTTGATTTTATTTTGATTGCGGGTGTTGTTTATCCGCTAATAATTCGTTATCTTTGCCACGATCCGCATCCGTACAGAATTCTTTATTCTGCAATTTGTTCAATAATTGCTGCTTTTTTTAGCGGAGATTCTAATCTTGTTCTTCTTATTAATATGCGTCACGGAAAAGAAAGTCTTGGAATTCGCAGACGAATAAACGGAGTTGTGCATCCGCTTTTTACTATTTTTGCTCGCGGCGGTTCTGCACTTGTTACAACTATTGGTTTTATAATGATTTGGCGTTCTTATTCTTCGCTTAGTATTCCGTTTGTAGATATTTTATGGATTACGTTTACTTCGCTTGGAATTTCTTTTGTTTTAGGCGGATTTCCTGCTGGTGGAGCGTTTATTTCGCTAACTGTTTTGTGCACGCTTTACGGAAAAGGTTTTGAAACAGGATTTCTTTTGCTAAAACCTGCGGCTCCAATAATTTGTTCGTTTGCAGCCGCTTTTGATGCGCTTTCGGCAACTTTTGGAAGTTACATTGTTGCCGTAAAAACAAAACTTATTGAACATCATGGAATAAATCACTTTATTTAGGAAGAAAATATATGAAAGCTTCAAAATTTATTATTTCGACATTGCGCGATGCGCCTAACGATGCAGTTATTGCAAGCCACAAACTTATGATGC
>CAZJOU010000475.1:0-1320 GCA_964547685.1 uncultured Treponema sp.
ATGTAGCTTGTCATTACGGAAGGGTCTTTGTTTTCCGCTGATTTCGCCACAGTTTCAGGATATTCGCCGAGTGCTTTTATCAAATTCCATTCGTCAGTTGATGTCAGAAGTTTTGCCGCGTCAGACGGATTTGCAGGTTTTGCGCCCTCTTCCGCCGCTTTTCTCAAAATCGAAGAAATGCGCGCGCCCATATATTGCAGGTAAGGTCCCGTGTTTCCGTTGAAGCTCAGGCTTTCCGCAGGATTAAAAATCATATCTTTTACAGGCGAAACTTGAAGAAGATAATAATGAAGAGCGGCAAGCGCGACTTTTTCCGCCACGTCGTCCGCGTTTCCGACATCTTCTTCTCTGCCTCGCTCCTGAATCGCTTTCAAAGCGTCAGAATGAAGGGAATCAATCAAGTCATCAGCGTCAACGACAGTTCCCTCGCGGCTTTTCATGCGTCCGTTCGGAAGGTTCACGAGTCCGTAGCTAAGATGATAAAGGCGGTTCGCCCAGTCAAAGCCGAGCTTTTTCAAGATGTAGAACAAGACTTTGAAGTGGAAAATCTGCTCGGACGCGACAACGTAAATCAGCTCGTTGAACGGCCAGTCGTTGTGGCGGTAAATCGCGGTTCCGATGTCCTGCGTGATGTAGACCGAAGTTCCGTCTTTGCGCAGAAGAACTTTCTCGTGGTCCTCGCCGTCCTTTCCTTTTCCGACCGCTTCCGTCACATCAACCCGAACAGAGCCGTCAGCCGCCTTGAAGAAAACGCCTTTTTCCAAGCCTTTCTGGATTTCGTCCTTGCCTTTTAGATAAGTTTCGCTTTCGTAGTAATATTTGTCGAACGAAACTCCGGTGCGCTTGTAAGTTTCTTTAAGTCCGTTTATCGTCCAGTCGTTCATCGTCTGCCAGAGTTTTCTTGTCTCAGCGTCGCCTTGCTCCCATTTTACAAGCATTTCCTCCGCCTGCGGCATCGCTTCAGGATGTTCTTTTGAATATTTGTCGAACTCAACGTAGCACTGGCCCACGAAATGGTCGCCTTTCATTCCAAGTTTTTCAGGCGTGTCGCCGTTTTTCTCGTGGAAAAGCTTGTATGCGAGCATCGACTTGCAGATGTGGATTCCGCGGTTGTTGATAAGATCTACTTTGAAAACTTCCGCGCCCGCTTTTTTCAAAATGCGCGAGACTGACTCTCCCAAAGCGTCGTTCCGCAAGTGTCCGAGATGAAGCGGCTTGTTCGTGTTCGGAGCGGAAAATTCAATCATAATCTTGTGGCCTGCGAGCGGCGCTTTTCCGTTTGAGCCGAGCGTTCCGTAGTTTTCGCCTTCGTTTTCGATT
>CAZJOU010000476.1:0-1311 GCA_964547685.1 uncultured Treponema sp.
AAAAATGGCACTTAAAGAATTTAACGTTAAGAACGCTTACTGCAAGCGCGTTTGGGATGACTTGAAGTCTCGCTATGCTGACCAGGAGCACTTCCTCCAGGCCGCAGGTCTTGTTCTTGAGACACTTTCTCCAGTTGTTGACACAATGCCGGAATTGGAAAAGACAGCGGTTCTCGAAAGATTTGTAGAGCCGGAAAGAATCATTATGTTCCGCGTTCCGTGGACAGATGATGAAGGAAAGCCGCACATCAACCGCGGATTCCGTGTTCAGTTCAACTCTGCAATCGGACCTTACAAAGGAGGACTTCGTTTTTCTCCAGAGGTAAATCTCGACGTTCTTAAATTCTTGGGATTCGAGCAGGTTCTTAAAAACTCGCTCACAACATTGCCGATGGGCGGCGGAAAAGGCGGCTCAGACTTTGACCCGCACGGAAAATCAGACGCTGAAGTTATGAGATTCTGCCAGTCATTTATGACAGAGCTTTACCGCCACATTGGAGCTGACACAGACGTTCCAGCTGGCGACAAAGGCGTTGGCGGAAGAGAAGTCGCGTTTATGTTCGGTCAGTACAAGAGAATCACAAACCAGTTCACTGGCGTTTTGACTGGAAAAGGACTTGATTTCGGCGGCTCGTTGATTCGTACAGAAGCTACAGGCTACGGATTGATTTACTTCGCTGAGTGCATGCTCAAAGCTGTAAAAACAGATTTCAAAGGCAAGACTTGCATTATTTCTGGAGACGGAAACGTCGCTCAGTACGCTTGCGAGAAAATCGACCAGCTCGGCGGAAAAGTCATCACGCTTTCTGATTCAACTGGCTACATTCTCGACGAGGACGGAATCAACCAGGAGAAACTTGACTTCGTTAAGGAATTCCGCGCTGAGCACAAGAAGATTGACACATATCTTACAAAATATCCAAAAGCAAAATTCTTCAAGGGCGAAAAACCGTGGGGAGTCAAGGCTGACTGCGCTTTCCCTTGCGCAACTCAGGACGAAATCTACATTGAAGACGCGAAAAAGCTTGTTTCAAACGGCGTAAAACTCGTTGCAGAAGGAGCGAACATGCCGACACGCGCAGACGCAATCGAATATTTGCAGGAAAACGGAGTTCTCTTCGCTCCTGGAAAAGCGTCTAACGCAGGCGGCGTCGCAGTTTCTGGACTTGAGATGAGCCAGAACTCAGAGCGCCTTTCTTGGACACGCGAGGAAGTTGACCAGAAGCTCAAGAGCATTATGACAAACATCCACGACAACGCTTACGCGACAGCGAAAAAATACGCTCCGTCAAAGACAACTGACTACGTTTC
>CAZJOU010000477.1:0-1307 GCA_964547685.1 uncultured Treponema sp.
GAGCACTGGTCCTCGTAGGCAAGGTAGGCAAGCTTTTCAACATTGTCCATCCAAGCCTTCTCGTCGATTCCCTGGCTCTTGAAGTTCATCTGGATTCCGACTCTCATTCCAAGCTCTCCGCAGGCCTTCGCATACGACTCAACGCCTTCCGCTGTTGTCTTTGCAGGAAGTCCGAGCAATCTTGCAAGCTCCGCGTAGCGTTCATCGGCGCGGTAGTAGTTGTATTTCGGCCAAGTTGAAAGCTTCTCAGGCTGGGTTCCGTTGTAGCGGATTGTGTACGGAAGCAAAATTGCGTTTGCTCTTCCGTGCGGAACGTGGAATTCCGCTCCGACTTTGTGCGCCATTGAGTGGTTCATTCCGAGGAACGCGTTTGCGAACGCCATTCCGGCAAGGCACGCCGCGTTGTGCATCTTTTCCTTCGCCTCTGTGTCCGCCGCGCCGTTCTTGTAAGAGCGTTCAAGATACTTGAATACCATCTTGACAACCTGGATACAAAGTCCGTCCGTGTAGTCGCTCGCCAATGTTGAGACAAACGCTTCTGTCGCGTGAGTCAGAACGTCCATTCCAGTGTCGGCGACAATTTTCGGCGGCAGGTTGTAAGTGAATGTCGGGTCGATGATTGCAACGTTCGGAGTCAAAGAATAGTCTGTCAAAGGATATTTCTTGTGCTCTTCCTTATCCGTGATTACAGCGAACGGAGTCACTTCCGAGCCGGTTCCAGAAGTTGTCGGGATGCAGACAAGCAACGCTTTCTTTCCCAATGCCGGATAGCGGAACGCTCTCTTTCTGATGTCCATAAACTTCTGCTTGAGGTCGTTAAAGTCAACGTCCGGATTCTCGTAGAAGAGCCACATTCCCTTTGCGCAGTCCATTGAAGAGCCGCCGCCGAGCGCGATGATTGTGTCAGGCTCGAACGAGCGCATAAGCTCAACTCCCTTGCGCACTGTCTGGATTGAAGGATCAGGCTCGACATCGCAGAAAAGCTGGTACTGAATCTCGTTGCGGTTCAATTTAAGCTGGTCGGTAACCTTGTCAACAAATCCAAGCTGAACCATTGAGCGGTCAGTCACGATGATTGCCTTGTGAATCTCCTTCATCTGGTGGAGATATTCGATTGAGTCGCGTTCAAAGTAGATTTTCTGAGGAATCTTAAACCACTGCATATTGTTTCTTCTCCTTCCCAGTTTCTTGATGTTCAAAAGGTTCACCGCGCTGATGTTGTCGTCGGTTGAGTTGTGGCCGTAAGAGCCGCATCCCAAAGTCAAAGAAGGAATGAAAGAGTTGTAGACGTTTCCGATTCCGCCGAA
>CAZJOU010000478.1:0-1303 GCA_964547685.1 uncultured Treponema sp.
TACGCAACCTCAGCCCTCAAAGTGTTCGCAAAAGCCGGTTTCTGCTTCGCGCAGTCAATTTTTATTGAGTTGTACTTAAATTCGACATTTAAACTAATTAAATTTATCAATTTGAACGGTAAAAGTCAAATATTAAAAGTTAGAACACGCAAACGGAGTTTTTTCCACTTTTTTTTGCTAGGTAAAGTGCTTCGTCGGTTTTTTGAAAAAGCGAATCTATGTCAAATGGTTCTTTACAAACAGAAATTCCCATACTTGCTTGTATTGTTGGCGATGAAGAGTTGCTATTTGGGAAAATTTTTGTTGAGTTTAGCAAAGAAAGCAGTTGTTCGCATTTTTTCTTTGCAATATCAATAGAGGCGGTGTTGTCCATTAGTATTACGAATTCGTCGCCACCGAATCTTCCGATAATGTCAGTTTTTCTAAAAGTGTTTCGTATACATTTTCCGACAAGCATAAGGACTTGGTCGCCTGTAAAATGACCGAATGTGTCGTTTATTTGCTTAAAATAGTCTAAATCTAAAATTATTAAAATTTCGTTTTTGTTGATTGAAATTGCTCTGCGGGCTTCGCGAAAAAAAGCGGCTTTATTTAAAAGTCCAGTAAGTTCGTCTGTGTCGCGTTCGTTTTCTACAAGTTGCCTCATTCTAAATTCGCGAATGTGCGTTTTAGAAAGATAAAAACTTGGTAAAAAACTTATGCAGTAAAAACAAAGAACGTAAAATGTGTCCATTGTGTAATGTTCAAAATCTTTGTTTAGAAAAGAAAGTGTGCAAAAAATTATTCCCGAACATAGCGAAATTGGAAAAAAGCGGGAAGTTTTTTCTATAAAAACAAGCGGAAATCCAAATTCTAAAACAATGTAAATTACGGCAAAGTTATCTGGAAATTCAAAAATGCCGGAATAAATAGAAAACGCATAAAGCGTTAGATAAAAAAAATAAACTAGAAGAATAATATATTTTAATTTTTTGCCGTTTATGAATTTGCATAAAAAAGAAATAAATCCTAAAAGAATTGCAACAATTCCGTAAGATATTGGATGTGCAAAAATTGTTTTGCTTGTAAAAATTAAAGAAATTATTGTAAGAATTAAAAATAATAAACAACCAAAATTTGTGCAAATAGAAAGGATTTTTTTATTTGTTTCGTAAATGTCGGTTTTTACGCTTTTCCATTCTACAGATGTAAGAGAATTTCCGACAAAGAGATTTTTTAGCAGTTTGCGCAGACTTAAATTCATTTTGAACCTCTTAAAAAAGAGAGAAATACATTCGCTTTACAAGCTACTAACTTTTTTTTT
>CAZJOU010000479.1:0-1295 GCA_964547685.1 uncultured Treponema sp.
TAATTTCAACTTCGTTGACTTGTAAAGCGTCAACTGCTTCTTGTGTAAATTCCATAGTTTGAATATTTTACGAAAAAATAGGCGCGTTTACAATAGATTAAAAGTTCAAAATTTAACTTATCGCTAAAAAAAAATTATCTGTGCTCTCGCGGAAAGCCGTTTTTGCTTTGCGCGGTGCAGGCTGCATAAGAAACCTATTTAACGGCTGCTTCGCAACCCAGCCCTGCAAGCGCACGCAAAAGCCGTTTTCCGCTACGCACAGATAATTTTTATTATTTTGCAATAAAATTCGAAATTCAACCTATTATAAAATTAATTTATTTTCCACTTATTTCCGTCGCGGGAAAATCTTTTTGCGTTTACTTCTAAAAGGCGACCGTCTTCGCCAAGCATTTTTACCATATTAGAAATTAAATTTACTTCTGTAACTCTAAAACTTGTTCCGTCATAAAAAATATGCGCACCTTCAGAAGGAAGCTTTCTTCTAGCTTCGTTATACCAGTCAAATTCGTAAGAAAGACAACAAAGCAATCTTCCACATTGTCCGCTAATTTTTAAGGAATTTAGCGAAAGATTTTGGTCTTTTGCCATTTTTATAGAAACTGGACGCAACTTGTCGCTAATTCCGTGACAACAGAACGGACGTCCACAAACTCCAAGTCCGCCCACAATTCTAGATTCGTCGCGAACGCCAATTTGCCTAAGTTCAATTCGCATTTTAAAAATGCTTACCAAATCTTTTACAAGTTCGCGAAAGTCTACACGATTTTCGGAACTAAAAAAGAACAACGCTTTTGGTTCATTTACTAAAAAATGAACCGTAATAAGTTTCATATCAAGTTTGTGTAGCGCAACTTTTTCCTTAAAAACTTCAGAAGCATTTTTTTCTTTTTCTTTGTTTTCTTCTGCTTTTGCAAAATCTTCTTTATTTGCTTTTCGTTCTATTTGTACAATTTCCGCTGGTTTTACGCCTAACGGTTTTTTGGCAATTCCTTTAACTTTTGCCATATCTTTGCCATATCTTGTTTGAATTATTGCGTACTCGCCTACTCGCACATCAATATTTTTATCGTTTTTTGCGTAAACAGTTTCGTAGGAATATTCAAGTTTTAAAACATAAAGTGGCGTGTCAAAAACAAAGTTATCGTCTTGAACGTCATCATCTTTATCCTCTAATGAAGAAAGATTTTCTTCATCTTCTATATCTTCTTCAAAAATATCACTCATACTTTTCTTTTATTATAACTTATTCTGCCAAAAAATCCACAAGCAAGCCTTTAATCTCGTCAACTTTT
>CAZJOU010000480.1:0-1285 GCA_964547685.1 uncultured Treponema sp.
AGAAATTAGTATAAATTCACACTAACATAAAACCACGTTTGTAATGAAAACGGCAGATTCTACGGAACACGCTCTTTTAATGACGCCACGGCGCGCTAAAAGCAAACATTAACAAGCAATCCAAAATCAATTTAGGGCATCTCTAAAAACTCAAATTTTGATTGTTTTTAGAGATGCCTGCGAGTTCTAACTCGTTAAAATAGCACGAGTTAGAACATCGCTTTTTCAGAGTTGGCTCCAAAAACTGAAGTTTTTAGAGCCTCCCTTTACAAAATTTTAGGAGTGTTTCGTAATGAACAAGTACGTTAAGCGTTATTTTATTGACGCAATGAGCGGAATGGCGCAAGGACTTTTTGCGTCTTTATTAGTTGGAACAATTATTCGCACGCTAGGTCAGCAACTTCTTAGACTTGGCGTAAATCCAGTTTTTCAGTTTTTAGTAGATGCAGGTTCGTTTTGTTGCGAAAGCCACGTTGTAGGCGCAGCAATGGCAGTTGGAATTGGACACGCAATGGGCGTTCACGCGCTTGTATTGTTCAGTTTGGTAACAGTTGGCGCAACCGCAAATATTTTAGGCGGCGCAGGCGGACCTTTAGCCGTTTTAATAATTGCAATAATTGCCGCCGAAGTAGGAATGTTGGTTAGCAAAAAAACAAAGGTAGACATTCTTGTAACGCCAATCGTAACAATTATTACTGGTTGTTTAGTTTCTGTATTGTGCGCAAAATACATAGGAATTGCTGCAAGTTGGGTTGGAAAACTTATTATGCTAACAACAGAACTTCATCCATTTATAATGGGAATTTTAGTTTCTGTAGTAGTTGGAGTTGCTTTAACTTTGCCAATTTCTTCCGCAGCAATTTGCGCCGCTCTTGGACTTACCGGACTTGCTGGCGGAGCAGCAGTTGCAGGTTGTTGCGCCCAAATGATAGGTTTTGCCGTAATGAGTTTTAAAGAAAACAAATGGGGCGGACTTTTATCGCAAGGTTTAGGAACTTCTATGCTTCAAATGCCAAACATAGTAAAAAATCCAAAAATTTGGATTCCTCCAACGCTAACAAGCGCAATTACAGGACCAATTTCTACTTGCCTTTTTAAAATGACAATGAATGGCGCAGCCGTTTCTTCTGGAATGGGAACCTGCGGACTTGTCGGACAAATTGGCGTAATAACTGGTTGGTTTAGTCCTAGTCAACAAGCAGTAGATTGGGCAGTTCACAAAGCGCAAAAAGCCGGACTTGCCGCAGAACAAATTGCAGAAATTACACAAGAAAGCCTAGCAATT
>CAZJOU010000481.1:0-1267 GCA_964547685.1 uncultured Treponema sp.
GAGCCTCGTAAGCGTTCACAATCGGCATTCCGTAGAGCGGGCTGTCCTTGTCTGTGACCGCGCTCGGGTTCACAACGTCGTTCGCGCCGATTACAATCGCGACATCGACATTGCTCATCTGCGGGTTGATTTCGTCCGCTGTCTTGAGCTGCTCATACGGAACATTCGCCTCGGCAAGCAAGACGTTCATATGTCCCGGCATACGTCCAGCGACCGGGTGAATCGCAAAGTTCACTTCCGCGCCGTTCGCCTCAAGCTTGTCGCAAAGCTCCTTGACCGCGTGCTGCGCCTGGGCAACCGCCATTCCGTATCCCGGAACAATAACAACGTTCTTCGCCGCTTCCAGAATCAAGTAAGCGTCGTCGATAGAAATCGCCTTCGGCTCCTTTGCAGGTCCGTTCGCGCCCTTCTTCTTTGAGCCGCCGAAGCTCTTGAAAAGCAAGCTTCCGAAAGTTCTGTTCATTGCCTTGCACATAATCAAGGTCAAAATCAATCCAGACGCTCCGACCAAGCAGCCTGACACAACCAGAACCGTGTTGTTGATTGCAAATCCCGCGAAAGCCGCAGCCAAGCCGGAAAGCGCGTTCAAGAACGAGATGATTACCGGCATATCTCCGCCGCCGATTGGAATCACCATTGTGAATCCAAGAATGATGAATGCGGCAGTTGAAACGATGATTCCGCAAAGCTCGATTTTCTCAAATCCAAACGGATTGCTTGCTGTGAAGAATGAGTAAGCGACAATTCCGAGCAAGCCGATTACGCACAAAACCGCATTGACAGCGTTCTTTGCAGGAATCCGCCAGCCTTTGAAAGTCATTTTTCCGCTCAATTTTCCCCAGGCGACAAGCGAGCCTGTGAACGCAACCGCTCCGATTGCAATTGTAAGTCCGAGCGAAACCGCTGTGAAATAGTCGCCTTTGTCATCACAAAGATACTGCGTCAAAGCGACCAAGAGCGAAGACAAGCCGCCGAATCCGTTGAAAAGCGCGACAAGCTCCGGCATTCCTGTCATCTGGACTTTCTTGGACCAGATTGCGCCGATGATTGTTCCAATCAAAATTGCCGCCGCAATCCAGACGTAGCCGTTCAAAAGCCAGTTCGCCGAGTTCCAGGAAGTGATGACTTCGTTCTCGCACAAAACTGTGATTACAGCAATCAGCATTCCGACCGCAGAAAGAAGATTTCCCTTGCGCGCTGTCGGAGTTTTTCCCATCAGTTTGATTCCGCGGATAAAAAAGATACACGAAATCATATAAAGAATTTT
>CAZJOU010000482.1:0-1266 GCA_964547685.1 uncultured Treponema sp.
AAAACTCCATAAAGTGTTGTTTGTTTTCTTGTGGCGTTGATTTTGGTCTGCCCAAATCTTTTCGCGCACCTTTTAGAACTTTTACTTCTACAAAAGTAAGCTCGTTTGTTTTATCTTCAAGCGATTTTTTTATTTTTGCAAGAACTTCGCTAAGTTCTGCCGACGTTTTTACAGAATAAACATTTTTGTAGCCGCACGCCTTTGCAATTTCCGGAAGATTTATTTGCAAACCAACAGTTGGTTGACCGCCAACAGAATCGTGCGCGCCGTTGTTCATTACAAAGTGAACTAAGTTTTTAGGCGAGCGTGTTCCAACTGTTGCCATTCCGCCCATTTGCATAATTGCCGCTCCGTCGCCATCAATACAATAAATTGGGCGATTTGGTTTTTGCATTGCAATAGAAAGCGCAATTTGACTTGCGTGTCCCATTGAACCAACCGTTAAAAAGTCGCGTTCGTGTCCCATTCCGTGCTTTTCGCGAAGTTCGTAAAGTTCGCGGCTTGCCATTCCAGTTGTAGAAACAAAAGCCGTTTTGTCTGAAGCCGAAAGCATAATTTTTTCTATTGCTTCTTCGCGCTTCATTTCGGCAACAACTTTTTCGTTATTTTTTAAAACATATTCTTCAAAAGTTCCTTTGCGAATTACAAGAGCGTAAGGCGCGGAATTCTTTTTGATATAATCGTAGGCTTTGTCTAGTTGAGCGGAAAGTTCGTTTTCGTTTTCGGTTAGAATTTCGTAAGGAACTTGCATTGCGTCTAAAAGCGCGCAAGTAACTTTTCCTTGCTTTACGTGCTGCGGTTCGTCGTGAACGCCAGGTTCGCCACGCCAGCCAATTAAAATTAAAAGCGGAACAGAATAAACGTCTGGATCAACAAGCGAAAGGAGCGGATTTATCATATTTCCTTCGCCAGAGTTTTGCATATAAATTAGCGGAATTTTTCCAGTTGCAAAGTGATAGCCAGCCGCTAAAGCAGTTGCGCTTCCTTCGTTTGCAGAAATTATGTGCTTTTCTTTTGGCGCATTGTCCGTAACATAAGCGCAGAAAAACTTCAGCAAAGAATCTGGAACGCCAGCAAAAAAGTCCGTTCCGCGACTAATTAATTCATTGTAAAAAGTTTGTGGTTTTATCATTTTTGTTTTTCCTATCTTTCGTCTGTATTAGTTAGGTTGAATGTTGAGTTTTTCTTCGTAAACAGTAAAAAATGTACGTAGGCAAGGTTCCGATTTGAAAAACATCTGCACAAGTGAGTTATAAAACTTAAAAA
>CAZJOU010000483.1:0-1260 GCA_964547685.1 uncultured Treponema sp.
CAAATTAATCTTTTGCGAAAAATCTGCCGATAATCAATGTTAGGAAAGTATTTTGGAGTTCATATTATGACAAGTAAAAAAATAAAAACATTGATATTTGCGGCTACTCTTTTTGCAATGAACACATTTTCTTTTAGCGAAGTTTTTTTTAGCGGATTTGCTGGTGCAAAAACAGACTTTGCTTCTACAGAAGAAGATTCTTTTGATCCAGGCATTTATATTCAATCTTTTTTTTCTGGACAATTCAATCTTTCTGAAAATATAATTGCTCACACAGAATTTTCGCTTTCTACAGATAATATAATAGAAGATTCTATTTTTGATAAAACTCCTTCATATTTTAAAATAGACGAACTTTCCATTACTTTTAGACGTCAACTTTTAGATGTAGCAAATTATTTAAGTTTCTTTGTTGGAACTTACGAACCAGTTGGTTCAGACATATTTTTGCGCCGACAATTTGGAATTCAACCTATTGCGTCAAAAATTACAGAAAGTTGGCTTGGACTTTCTGGTTCATTAATTTATCCAATGTTTGGCGTAGGCGGTTCAGATGTAATTCATTTTAATGCGCAACCAATTGCACTTGGGCTTTCTGTTTATGTAAACCACGAACTAGAAGATTGTTACAGTTTAAACTCTGACTTGCGTTTTGCAGGCGTTTATCGCTTTTTTACATTTGACATTTCTGCCGGACTTGGAATGCCAATGAAAAAAAGTAGCGATTCTAACGCATTTTTTGCAGTAGAAACGCTTTATTGGCGCGCCGGAATGAATATGCTTATTGGAAATAGTTATACAACTTCGCTTTTTATGCAAGCAGGAATTTCCGACATAGAATTTACAAAAGAAACTTCAGAAATCGAACTTGATGAAGATGCTGCTTACCTTTTGTTTGAACCGCGATTTAGAACAAAAAACGCTCAAATTCATCTTTCTGTTTTTAGTCTTCCAGAAGAAACTGTAGAAGATTTTATATTTATAAATGATACTCTTGGTGTAAACCTTAATATTTTTACGGATAATCTTTACATAAAAAATAAAATGTTCATTTTTGGAATAAATTCTGCGCTTTCGTTCCCAAATAAAAACTTTGAAGACGCAATAAAACATTACGACGAATTATTTACAGACGATTATAATGTTTTAGTTGCTCCATATCTTTCAACAAATTTCTACAGTGGCGAAATTCACACAATGCTTCAAGTAAAAATAACAGACATTGCAAACGGACATTACGGAAAAGCATTTAAGTTGAAC
>CAZJOU010000484.1:0-1257 GCA_964547685.1 uncultured Treponema sp.
CCTATGCCAGTAAGCGATTTTGAGTTAAACTATTTAAGAAGTAATTAGGTTTTATGCAACTCCCAGATTTACCGATAGTTCCGTTTCTTTCGCAGATTTGCGAAACGTTGAAAAATTCAGAATCTCATTTTTTGGTTTTAACTGCAGAAACTGCTGCTGGAAAATCTACTGCGGTGCCGATTGCGCTTTTAAAATCATTTTCAAAAAAAATAGTAATGCTAGAACCACGTAGAATTGCCGCTCTTTCCATTGCAACGCGCATTTCTGAAATTTTGGGCGAAGAAGTTGGAAAAACTGTTGGTTACAGAATGTATCTTGAATCAAAATGTTCAAACGAAACTAGGCTAGAAATTGTAACCGAAGCAATCCTTACAAAAAAAATTCAATCCGATCCAAGTTTAGAAGATGTTAGCGTTGTTGTTTTAGATGAGTTTCACGAACGTTCAATAAATGCTGATTTTGCGCTTGCTTTGCTAAAAGAAACAATGGAAATTCGAAACGACCTTTTTGTAATTGTAATGTCGGCAACTATAGAAACAAAAAAACTTTCTGAATATTTGGGAAGTGCGCAAAATCCTGCAACTGTTTTAAAAATTCCGGGGCGAAAATTTCCTGTTCAAATTGAATATAAAGAAAACGTTTTGCCAGCAAAAGCTGTGGTTAGCGAAGTGAACGAACTTTGCGAACACAACGAAACGCAAACAATTCTTGTTTTTTTGCCCGGAATTGCAGAAATTCGAAAAGTTCAAACGGAACTTTTAAAATATAACATTCCAAACGAAAAGTGCGAAGTTTTAGTTTTGCATAGTTCTATTAGTTTTGCAGAACAAAAAAAAGTAATTTCGCCTGCGCCAAAAGATAAAATAAGAATAATTCTTTCTTCTGCAATAGCGGAAACTTCTATTACAATTCCAAATGTAAAAACTGTAATTGATTCTGGTTTTTCGCGCTTAAACAAAATGAACGTTGCGCTTGGAATGGAACATCTTGTTACAGAACGCGAAAGTGCTTTTTCTGCAGAACAGAGAGCTGGTCGCGCTGGGCGAATTGCACCAGGAAAGTGCATTCGGCTTTGGAGCAAAAACGACATTCTTGTGCAAAATGTTCAGCCAGAAATTTTACGAACAGATATAACTTCGCTAGTTTTGGAATGTGCTTTGTGGGGCGCAAATTCTTTAGAAAAATTGAATTGGCTTACGCCGCCAACTGTTGCCGCTTGGAACGAAGCGGAAAATTTATTAAAAAGTCTTGGTTGCC
>CAZJOU010000485.1:0-1256 GCA_964547685.1 uncultured Treponema sp.
ATGTAGCGACGCAAAGCAAAGTTCACTATTTTTTAGTTTTTTTGTATACTAAAAAAATGAAATTAAAACTTGCAAAATCATTTTTTCCTTTTTTTATTTTTTTGTCTTTTACATTTTATTCTTGTGTTTCTACGCCAAAAAAATCTAAAGACGCAAATAATATAGAAACATCTAACTTCAATTATTTTAAAGACGGAATTTATGATTACAGTTACATTTATACTTTAGAAACTTACGATTTATCTTCTGGTGCGGAATATACTTCTAAAATAGACAAAAATGCTTATGGTCAAGTTGTTTTTATAAAAGATTTAAAATTTTTAGAGCCAGAATTTAATATTTCTATTTCTATCAACGAAGATTTATCTGTTTTTTCTAAAGAAAATAATACACTTTCTGGAACTGCACAAAAAGACGGAAGAATTTATTTTTCTGCTTTGGTAGAACAAAATGGAAAAATCTATCTTTTAACAGAACATTGTCTTCTTTTGTGGAATGGAACTGGCGAAGAATCTTTTTATAAAAAATATAACGGAAAATATCTTTTAAAAAATTATTCAAATGAACAATTAGAATTTGATGTTTCTGGCGGAGTTTATAAAGGAAGAATTAGCGGAACAATAAATTCTGACGGAACTTTTTATAACGGTTACGTTCAAACTTCAAAAACTTCTATAGAAATTGCTGGTCAAAAAATGAATTCTTACGTTGTGCTAGATTACAAAGAAGAAGGCAAATTTATAGAAGGTGGCGGAGTAAAACTAACATCAATTTTGTCAACTAATAATGGATTTGGTAAAAACGAATCAAAAAACGTTTATTCTTCTACAACAGTTTCGTCTATTGGAAAAGAAACTGCACAATCGTTACTTTGGAATAAATCTTCTTCTAATATATATTCTTCGTACAAACCTAGTAAAAATATGCCAAGTTGGTACAATTTTAAAATAACAAGTGATAAAAAATATTATTACGCTTGCGGAATGGCTTCTAAAGATGACAAAGAAACTGCCGTTCAAATTGCAAAAATTTATGCGTTGGCTCAATATTCAGAAATGAAAAAAACAAAAGTTTCTGCTAAAACAAAATTGTCTGTAAAAAATAAAAGTAAAGAAAATTTAGAAAAAGAATTTTCTGAAAGTTCTGTAACTTCTACAAGTACAAACATTCCTTACGAAACAGTAAACGAAGATTTTAACGAAAAAACAAAAACAGCGTACGTAAAAATTAGAATAAAAGCCTAAAAGTCGAGTTTT
>CAZJOU010000486.1:0-1227 GCA_964547685.1 uncultured Treponema sp.
TTAACCTTTGTAAATTGGCGAATTTGTGATTGTTCCTGCGATTGCAGTCGCAGCGGCGGAAGCAGGGCTCATCAGATGAACCATTCCGCCTTTTCCCATGCGTCCGTTGAAGTTGCGGTTTGTTGTCGAAGCGCAGACTTCGCCTTCCGCAAGAACTCCGTTCGACATTCCCAGGCACGCGCCGCAAGTCGGGTTTGTGACGCAGAATCCCGCGTCAAGGAAAATGTCAATCAAGCCTTCATCAACCGCCATCTTGTAGATTTTTGGAGTCGCCGGAGAAACAATTCCGCGAGTTCCGTCCGCAAGGTGATGCCCTTTTAGAATCTGCGCCGCAATTCTCAAATCTGAAATGCGTCCGTTTGTGCAAGAGCCGATATAAACCTGGTCAACGTGAGTTCCTTTCATCTCGGAAATCTTTTTAATCTGGTCAGGCTTGTAGTTTATCGTGCAGACTGGATCCAAGTTCGACAAATCCTCAGTGATTACTTTTTCATAAACCGCGTCTTCATCGTCGCGCCATTTTGAATAGTCAGCGATTGCGTCCTCGCGCGACTTGTATTCATCCTTGATGAATTCCCAAAGATAATCAACCGTTTTCTCGTCTGGAAAGCAGATTCCGCTTGTTCCGCCGGCTTCAACCGCCATGTTGCAGAGCGTCATTCTCTCTTCCATTCCCATGTTGTCAACAACCGGTCCTGTGAACTCAACAACGCAGTTCGTCGCTCCGTTCACGCCGATTTTTCCAATCAAGTGCAAGATAACATCTTTCGCATAAACTCCGTCCTTGAGCTTTCCGTTCAGGACGAATTTGATTGTCTTCGGCTCCTTAAAAGAGCAGACGCCTTTCAGGATTCCAACTTCCAAATCAGTTGTTCCGACTCCAGCCGCAAACGCTCCGAACGCTCCGTGAGTGCAAGTGTGGCTGTCGCCCATAATCACCGTGAATCCTGGCCGGACAAATCCTTTCTCCGGAAAAATCGCGTGGCAAACGCCATTCGAGCCGATGTCAAAGAAGTCCTTGATATTGTTTCTTCTCGCCCAGTCGCGCAAGATTTTTCCCTGCGTCGCTGTCTTGCTGTCTTTTGCAGGAGTGACGTGGTCGATTACAGCCTTGATTTTCGTGTTGTCGAAAACTCTGTCTTTTCCGCGCTCAGCCAAGTCGTTGATAGCGACCGGAGTTGTAATCTCGTGGCAGAAAACTCTGTCGAGCTTTAGGACATAAGTTCC
>CAZJOU010000487.1:0-1222 GCA_964547685.1 uncultured Treponema sp.
TTTACTTTCTCACGATACTCTGTGGGCGTTATGCCCACACGCTTCTTAAACAGGCGGGTGAAATGCTGGGGATATTGGAAGCCAAGCTGATAGCTTACCTCGCTGACGGTCTTGCCGCTCGTGGTGAGCTGTGTCTTGGCAAGGTCGATGATGTGCGAATGGATGTGCTCCAATACTGGCTCGCCGGTTTCTTTCTTCACCATGTCGCTGAGATAGTTGGGCGAGAGGTGGACTTGGTCGGCGACATACTGCACTGAGGGAAGTCCAATCTTTATAGGTTTGTCTGACTCATAGTAGTCGTCGAGGATGTCGGCAATCTTCGAGAGGATGTCGCGGTTGACATTCTCACGGGTGATGAACTGGCGGTCATAGAAACGTGTGGAATAGTCAAGGAGCATCTTTATGCTGTCGACAATCAGCTGGCGGCTGTGCTTGTCGATGGCGTGGTCGAGCTCGTAGTTTATCTTCTTGTAGCAGTCCATGAGCAGTTCCCATTCCTGACGGCTTACATGCAAAGCTTCGTCGGTGTCGTAGGAGAAGAACGAGTAATCTCGGATGTGTCTGGCAAGCGGCGTACCTACAAGCAGGTCGGGATGGAAGAGCAGCACCCAGCCGTCTGGCTGGAACGTGCTGCCGTCATCCTCGGCCCCAAAGACCTGGCCTGGAGCCACGAAGAGCATTGTGCCATCCTTGTAGTCGTAGTACTTGCAGCCGTAGCGGAGCTCGCCGCATTGCGCGTCCTTGAGGAAGATGGCGTAGAGCCCGTAGAGCTTGCGGGCGTGGCGCAGTGGCTTCACATCATTGAGATGGATGATGCTGATTAGCGGGTTGCGTGTCTCAACTCCCGCCCACTCGTTGTAAGCGTCGATGCTGTCGGCCTTCATTATCTTGTTGTCCATAGTCGTTGTGTTTTGTTCTTTCTGAGGACAAAGTTAGGAACATTTTTCCATAATTGCAAGAGTGTCTTGGAAAGTGGTAAGACAAACGAAGAATTGGGTAATAAGGTCATGAAAAAATGTCCGTAACTTTGCAACCAGAAATCAATAATACAATGCAACTGACGAAACGGCGAAAGCAATTAAGCTTGCTTAAATTGCGAGCCGTGAGGAAGAAAACTAAAGTTAATATGACTAAGAAAGCAATTATCCTCGGTATTGCCACATTATTAATGGGCGCAGTGGATATTTTCCGTGGGTTGATGTTGAAAAGAATCCGAGATTAT
>CAZJOU010000488.1:0-1221 GCA_964547685.1 uncultured Treponema sp.
CTACCTTTTGTAATAAAGCGCGACGCTTGAATTCCTTTTTTAGAAAGTGCTTCGGCTATTGCGTGCGCACGTTCTGCAGAAAGTTGCATTTCGCCTTTTTCGTTTCCTGTGCTTGCAGTGTGTCCTTCTACCAAAAATTGACTATTTCCCGCTTGTTTTAAGACAGTTGCTATTTGTTCAAGTCGTTTTTCTTCGCCTGGTAAAAGTTCCGAACTGTCCGCCTTAAATTGTAAATTTTGAATTGTTAGCCTAATTCCTGCGCTTGTGTTTTCTACTTTTATGTTGGATTTATTTGCGGCGGAAACAACTGAATCTTTTTTGTTTTTGTTGCTATTCGTGCCAGATTTTCCACTTGCACTAGTTGTTTTGCTATTGCCGCTAGAAGCAAGTGCAACTAAAGGGCGACTTTCGTTTATTGGCTTTTCTAATGATTTTGCTTCATCGTCAGAAATTAGCGCAACGCGTTGCAACGATTCTATTATTTTTGAACGGTCAACTGCTGGCGGATATTCTGTAAAGAGCGAAATTGTACCTTTAAAACTTACAGAAGAGCCGTCTTTGTAAAGAAAGTTTTCGTTTACTGAGTCGCGAACTACAATAGCGTAACCAGTTTCTTTGCTAACATACATTGTTGCGCTATGACTTCCGTTTGCGCTTTTTAAGTTTTGGTCGCCACTAAAATCAAAATACGAAATTCCGTAGCGAGTTGCCCATTTTGCGCTAAAAACGTAAACTTCTTCGCCGTGTACAGTTTCGTCGCCAATGTAAGTGTACAAAACATCGATTGGCATTTTTGTAAAAACGCCTTTATTCAAAGGGTCTACAGAACGAGTTGCTCTTCCGGTCCAACTGTCGCCTTTTTTTATTTTTGATTTTGGAAAAGCCGGAAAACTTCTAAAAGTTGGATAACCGTTATCTTCTATCATTATAAGATTTCCGTCGGAAGTAATTCTAAAAGTAGAAGGAATAGAATCGTGAATTCCTTGTGCAACAGAAACATTTTGATGTTTAGTTCCTTCGTCTACATAAAAGCTTCCGTCGTATAAGTCGCCGTTATTTATTATAAAAGAGCGAACTTCGCGGCTAACAAGTCCAACATATTTGTTATTGTCGTAACGACGCAAATCCGTTCGTTCTACAAGACTATAATTTCTTCCGCCGTTATAAGTAATTTGCACCGCTTCGTTTTGCAAAGGTTGCGTTTGCGCATTTAATAAAACA
>CAZJOU010000489.1:0-1214 GCA_964547685.1 uncultured Treponema sp.
GTTGCCATAAGGTTGTGAAATTCTGCGTCGTGATTGTAAAGTGCTTGATTTTTTGCGCGCGTAATATTTGCGTTGTTCGGCATTGCTTTTAAGGCTTCGTTTGCAATTTTCGTTGCTTCTGCATAATTTTTTTGCAAAGTTTCTGCATTTATAAGATTTATCCAATAATATTCTTGCCATTTATCTAAAGTAGATTTTATGCTTTTTTCTTGCGCTAAATTATTATTGTATTGTTCTTGAACGTAAACTAAAGCGTCTTTATCAGAAAGATTATCTAAATTTGCTTGAACTTTAGAAAGAAAAATCATTTTTTGCGCTTGAAAATTAAAATTTTCAGAAATTAAATTTTTGTGCGATTCATAAATTTGTTCAGCAGAAGAAAAATCTTTTTTATTAGAAAAATCTGCAACTGCGTTGTGAACAGAAGCGTTTAGTCCACCACGAATTTTTTCGTCAATTCCGTAGCGCAAAATAACTTTGTCTAGCCAAGAAATTGATTCAACATATTTTTTTTGATTTTCTAATTCAACCGAAAAATTTAAAACTGGAACATCAAAAATTTCACGAGCGTCTGAAGTTTCCCAAGAATTTTCGCCATTTCTAAAAATCATAACTGTTGTGCCAGCTGGAACTGCATTTTTGTAATCTTTTTTAGAAACGTAAAAACTTGTCATATTTGCGCCAACTAGCGAAATAAAAGTTTTTACAGAAACATCGCGGCGATTTGAATAATATTTTTTTGGAATTACAGCATATTTTGCGGAATTTTTAGTTTTTTCTAAAAGTCTAGTTTGTCCGGGATTAAATCCAAATGGATTTGTAGTTTCTACATCAATTTTTTCGCTACCATTTATTCCGCTTATAAAAACTGAACAAAAAGCATGGCTTGGAGTTTTTACGCCAACAACGTTAATTCCGGCACTTTTTGCTAATGCCAAATAAATTAAACCAGAAGAAACGCAATTATAAGTTCCGTTTTGAAACATTACGTTAATTTTTGTTTGCTGTTCACGATATTGAACAAGCAAATTTTCGTAAATTAAAGAAAGTATTTTTTCTGCTTTTTCTTTTTCTGAAAGATTTTTAGTTTCTTCTATAACAAGTTTTTCCAAATTAGAAAATTTTTGAACGCAAAAATTCCATTCATCAGAATTTTCTATACATTCGGAAAATCGTAAACCGTTTTCTATTATTTCCAACGGCAAAAGTTCAGA
>CAZJOU010000490.1:0-1193 GCA_964547685.1 uncultured Treponema sp.
ATGCCGACCTCGTGCTGAATGGCGACCCGGAGGCGTATCTCAAAGCGGTTACCGAATACAAGCCTTTGGACTAAAACTATACAATACCCGAAGATGGGAATGAATTGAGAGAATAACTATGAGTTACATTATCAAACCAATGCATACCGTCCAAGAGATTGACGGAAAAGGCTATGTTCACTACAAGTCTTGGCAAGAAACCTATGCTGGGCTTATTGACGCCGAATATCTGAAAAACATGACAGAGGAAAAATGCAAGGCAATCGCCCACAAATGGACGGACAATATTCTTATTGCCAAAGATGGCGACAAGGTTATTGGGTTTGCCGGGTACGGCAAATATCGTGATGACACGTTTTCTGATTGCGGCGAGGTATTCGCCATCTATGTGCTTGCCGATTACCACGGTCAAAGGGTCGGCTATGAACTGATGAACGCCGCATTTGAGAGGCTTGCCGCCTACAAGCATATTGCTGTGTGGGTATTGAAAGGAAATGAGCGTGCTATCAAGTTCTATGAGAGATACGGTTTCCGTTTTGACGGAATGGAGCAAGAAATCAATCTTGGTACACCTAACACGGAATTGAGAATGATACATACACGCACTCAGAAGAAGCCAAACCGATGAAGGACAGCGAGAAAGTGATTTGGGACTATTACGAGGTAAGAAAATGAACAAAGATATGTGTGTAGCCTGCGATGACGGCATTTTGAATATCCGTGTGGGTGCAATTATTATGAAAGATAGCAAAATACTGATGGTAGGCAATGAAAGAGCCGACTATCTCTATTCTGTCGGCGGAAGAATCAAATTTGGCGAAACGGCAGAAGAAGCCGTCCGGCGTGAAGTTTTTGAAGAAACGGGCGTAAAGATGGAAATTGACCGTCTCGGCTTCGTACACGAAAACTATTTCTACGGTGATGCTCCTTCCAATCTCGGCAAGCTGATTTATGAGATTTCATTTTTCTTCTATATGAAAGTGCCGAGTGACTTTGCTCCAATCAGCGAGAGCTTCACGGAAGATAACAGCAAGGAGCATTTGAAATGGGTTTCGCTCGACGAGAACATTAAGATGTATCCCGAATTTTTCAGAACGGAGCTGAAAAATCGGGCGGATACGGTCAAGCATTTTATTAAAGACGAAAGATTTTATCGACAGGATATGTGAGGGAAACATTATGCCATTTACCGC
>CAZJOU010000491.1:0-1181 GCA_964547685.1 uncultured Treponema sp.
GTTCGCTATGTTTTAGCGGAATAAACGAAGAATGCATTGTTAGCCGAAATGTGCGTCATTGCGAGCGAAGCACACCGAAGATGCTGAAGGCTAGTTTTATGGTACTTTGTTTTCTATAACATTCTTAGAGATGGCGGAAGATAACTACAAAATTCACTTCAAACTTTCTAAATATTCCGAAGCACAATAAAGCGGAACGTTTGTAAACCTTGGTTCTTCGCGGTAATTTGACATAGAAAAACGCAAACCACGAAGTTCTGGATTTTTTGCTAGGAAAGTTTTCAGTGATTTTGATTGAAGATTTTCTTCCGCTTTTACTTCAATTGGAATTATTTTTGTTCCATACTGAATTAAAAAATCAATTTCGAGCGTTGAATTTTCATTTGAATAATAATGCACATCTAAGTTAGGAATAGTTTTTAGTTGCTGAAGAACAAACTGTTCTGTAAAAGCACCTTTGTATTCTTCAAAAACATCAGAGCCAATCAATATTAATTCTGGCGGAGTATTAGAAAGTGCTCCAAAAAGTCCTAAATCGTGCATAAATAATTTAAATACATCATTTTCTTGGTAAAAATTTAAAGGCATTCCCGCTTTTTTTACACGCAAAACTTTATATGCAAGCCCCGCATTTATAAGCCACTGAATTGCGTTTTCATATTCTTTTGCCCGCGCACCTTTTTTTAATGCGCCAAAAACAAATTTCTTATTTTCTTTGGAAAGATGTTCTGGAATTGATTTCCATACAAGATTAATTTTTTGAACTTCTGAATCTGGCGCATGTTTTGAAATATCTTTTATATAATCATTTAAAATTTCAATTTGAAGATTTCTTGTTTCTTGAATATTTTGAGTTTCAGAAAATAATTTTACAACCTCCGGCATTCCGCCTGTAAAATAATACATTCTAAGATCTTCAATAAATTCGTTTTTTAGCATACATATTTCATTCCAATTTTTTGAATCAAGGATTTTGTAAAGTTCGTCTTTTCCCATTGCTAAAAGGAATTCTTCAAAAGTCATTGGAAACAAATTAATTGTGTCAACTTTGCCAACAGGAAACGATTCTCCTTGATGAAGCGAGATTCCTAACAACGAGCCAGCGACAGCAACGTGATATTCTGGCTCGTTTTCGTAAAAATATTTTAAGCAAGAAAGTGCGTGCGGCACTTCTTGAATTT
>CAZJOU010000492.1:0-1176 GCA_964547685.1 uncultured Treponema sp.
AATAATTACCAGCAGGAATTGGGCTTATGAAATTATTTTGGACAGTAGTGATAAAAATCCCAAAAAAGCGGGTCCCAGCGACGGCGAAAAATGAACCTTCCCAGTCCGCCGACATCTTCGATGTTAGGCTTCCTTGGGGCCTTTCATTTTTCGCCTGCGTCCCACTTTTTTGGGATTTTTATACATTGCAAACTTAATGTCATCTTTTACATTCTGCAAAATTGCTATAAAATTGTTGTATGGAAAGTCCTTTTTTTGGCGAAATGCTAATTTTATTTTTAATGCTATTAAACTGTTCGCGAATTTTCCTTTTAAAATACGGAAAAATCGACTCTCTTACAGTGCTTGCGCCAATTTGCGTAATTCTTGCAGTTTTGCAAATTTTTGCTTGGAATGTTGATATTTTTTCACTTTCTGTTCTTATAATTTCAATTTTTTGTTTTTTTACTAACTTTCGTGCTTTTTTGCGCTTTATAAACGGTCTTTACGTTGATCATTATAGCGCGGCTTTTAAAACAGGAGCAATTTTTATAATCATTCTTTGCCTTGTGGAAGGTTCAATTCTTGTAAAATTTCGCCCAGTTATTTTAAACAAAAAAGAATATAACACAATAGAAACAAAAGTTAGACTTTCTGGTGATTTTTTAAGCGGTTTTGAAAAATCCAAATATTTTCAAAATGCTTCTGCAGAAATAAAAATTATTCAGCCAGAAAAAAAAGAACTTTTAAACGGAAAAACAATAATTTTGCTTTCAGACAAGCGCGCAGATTCTGTTGAATACGTTCCATTTATGCAAATTCTTGCGTCAAATGGTTACAAAGTTTATTGTGGCGATTTTTATGCTCGCGACGGAAAATGGTTTAGAAATTTTTTAGATACAAAAATTTTACGAAAATTTTGTATGAAAGCAAGTTATTTTAAAAATTCAGTTCAATTTGAAATGCAAAAAGAATTTTATTCATTTAATATGAAAAAAGAAATTAACGCAATGTTGAATTTTGTTGTTAGCGAACAAAGTCAGGAAAATCTAGAAGAACAAAATTTGCCTATTTTTTTAATTGGCGATTGGATGAGCGACGTTTGTTTTGATGATTTTGAAGAAAATCCAGATGAAAAACCCGCAGAAATTAGCGGATTTTTTAAACTTTCTTCAATAGAAGAATATAAAAGCAAAG
>CAZJOU010000493.1:0-1175 GCA_964547685.1 uncultured Treponema sp.
ACAAGTTAGTTCAGGTTTATCTTATTTCAAATAGGCCTGAAATCGTTCTTTTCTGGAAGGCGGCGGTTTTAGATTTTTGTGCATTAACAGTTCTTTCGGATTTGGGTTTGTTTATTAGCGGGCAAAAGCAAAATGAACAAAGAAAAAATGCTGTTGCAATAATTGATAGCTTAGTAATTGCTTCAGCTGATGAAATGAATTTTTTCATTAGCGAAAATCATATTTCATTACAAAAAGTTTTTATAATCAAATCATTAAAATCAAATCTTAAAATTTTAACTTGGTGCGAAAATCATAATTTTGATTTTATTCCGTTTCCTTGTAATTTTGATTTTTTAAGAGATTTTCTTTTAGATTTAAGTTCTGATTCAACTTTAGAAAAAATTGATTCGGGTTTTAATTGTGATTGTGAAAAAGATTTTTCAATTTTACCGAGAAACTTAAAAAGATTTGTTGGAACGTCTTTTTCTGCAAGAATATTGCGAAAAAATTTTTATACTTTCGGAAAAACAGACCTTCCACTAATTTTAGAAGGTGAATCTGGAACAGGAAAAACGTTTGCGGCGGAACTTATTCATTCAATTTCTAAAAGAAGTTCAAAACAATTTAGGCGCATAAATATGCCGTGCATTCAGGCGGAAATTGCAGAAAGTGAACTTTTTGGCTCTGTTTCTGGCGCATTTACGGGCGCAACAAACAAAAAAGGAATTTTACAAGAACTAGACGGCGGAACTGTTTTGTTCGACGAAGTTTCTGAAATTCCAATGTTGGTTCAAGCGAAACTTTTAAAATTTTTAGATTGCGGCTGTTTTTGTAGAGTTGGTTCAACAAAAGAAACTTATTCCGACGTTCGCGTAATTAGCGCAACCAACGTTAATTTAGAAGAGCGCGTTCGGCAAGGACTTTTTAGGCGAGATTTATACGAAAGGCTAAAAGGAAAAATTATTTCAATTCCATCATTAAATTCTAGAAAAGAAGATATTGATGCGTTGGTAGAAAATTTCCTTTTAGAACACGATTATAAATCTATAAGTTTTTCTAAAGAAGCAATAAACGTCTTAAAAAGCCGAAGTTGGCCAGGCAACGTTCGCGAACTTGAACACTGTCTTTTATTAACTTGCTCTGTAACAAACAAGCAGTTAATTGGCCCCGATGATTTGATTTTTGCTAGCTAA
>CAZJOU010000494.1:0-1167 GCA_964547685.1 uncultured Treponema sp.
AAATGGCGACCGACTGGTTTTATAAATTGAGCCAGGATTCAAACTACATCAGGCGCTACAGAGTCAAAAAAGACTTGAAATGGATTACAAAAACTGATTATGGCGACCTGGACATCACGATTAATCTTTCAAAGCCGGAAAAAGATCCGAAAGCGATTGCGGCGGCGCGGAACATCAAGCAAAGCTCGTACCCGCAGTGCCTTTTATGCAAGGAAAATGTCGGATATTTCGGGCGGGTGAACCATGCGGCGCGTGAAAACCACAGGATTATTCCGTTAAAGCTCGCGGGCGAGGACTGGGGATTTCAATATTCGCCTTACGTTTACTACAACGAGCACTGCATTGTGTTTAACTTTAAGCACACGCCGATGCTGATTTGCAGAAAAACTTTTGAGCGGCTTTTGGATTTTGTGACGCAGTTTCCGCATTACACACTTGGAAGCAACGCGGATTTGCCGATTGTCGGCGGCTCAATTCTGACTCACGACCATTTTCAGGGCGGCGCGTATGAATTTCCGATGGCACGGGCGGAAGTTTCCAAAAGATTCACGATTAAAGGATTTGATGACGTTGAATCTGGAATTGTGAAATGGCCGATGAGCGTGATTAGAATCCGTGGGAAAAATCGTGAGCGACTTGCCGAGCTTGCAAATCATATTCTGGAAAAGTGGCGGAATTACACGGACGAAAAAGCGTTTATCTTCGCGGAAACTGACGGCGAAAAGCACAACACAATCACTCCGATTGCGCGGCGGCGCGGGGAAGATTACGAGCTTGACTTGGTTTTGCGCAACAACATCACGACGAAAGAGCATCCGCTTGGAGTTTTCCATCCGCACGCGGAGCTTCATCACATCAAAAAGGAAAATATCGGATTGATTGAAGTGATGGGGCTTGCGGTTCTGCCTTCGAGACTGAAAAATGAGCTTTCACAGCTTGCGGACTCTTTGTCGCAGGGAAAAAATATCCGTGATGACGAAACGCTTTCGAAGCACGCTGACTGGGCGGACGAACTGGCGAAAAAATATGGAGATTTCAAAGGAAAAGAGACGAATTATATAGAAGGAATCTTGAAAACGGAAACTGGAATTGTGTTTTCAAAAGTTCTAGAGCACGCTGGCGTTTACAAGAATGAAGAAGATTTTATGAGGTTTGTTGAATGTCTTT
>CAZJOU010000495.1:0-1158 GCA_964547685.1 uncultured Treponema sp.
GTGCATTTTCGTTCCCTTAAAAAATTGCTATTAAAAATCTAAGTTTTATATTTATGAAGTGAAAAATTGTTAGCACTTTCGCAGAAATCCGTTTTTGCTGCACACGGTGCACGCTGTAAGGAATTTTATTTAACGGTTGCTTACGCAACCGCAGCCGTGCAAGTGTGCCTTCGGCGACCTTCGGTGCGCAAAAGCCGGTTTCTGCTACGTGCTAACAATTTTTATTGATTAGTCCTAAAAACTTAGATTTTTAATTATCAGTTTATATTTATTTTTCGGCAATTTTTTGTGCTAAGTTTATAAGAACATCGGTTGCGGCGCTCATTTGTTCTAAACTTGCCCATTCGTAGCGACTGTGATAATTGTGTCCACCTGTAAAAATATTTGGAGTCGGAATTCCCATTTCTGTTAGGCGCGAACCGTCCGTTCCGCCGCGAATTGGCACAAATTTTGGTTCAATTCCGCTTTCTTTATACGCAGAAACAAGTTTTTCTACAACAAAAGGATTTTTATCCAATTCTCCTTTCATATTTTTGTATTGTTCTTTAAATGCGTATTCAGTTTTTCCGCCAAAAGAAAGCGCAGCCGCTTCTGCCAACGCTTTTACTGTAGAAATTCGTTCTTGAATTCCAAAATCAGAAAAATCGCGCAAAATTAGCGAAACAGTTGCTTTTTCTACAGTTCCTTCCATTCCTAAAACTGCAAAAAAACCTTTGTAACCGTCTGTAGTTTCTGGACGTTCACTTACCGGAAGCAATTCTACAAAGCGACTTGAAATATTTATTGCGTTTACCATTCCTGCTTCGCGCGCAGTTCCTGTATGCGTAGATTTTCCTAAAAATGTTACGTTTGCAGCGTACGCATTAAAACATTCAGTTTCTAATTCGCCAATATGTCCACCGTCAACTGTGTAAGCAAATTTTGATTTTATAAGATTTAGCGGAACTTTATCCATTCCGTGACCAGTTTCTTCGTCTGGCGAAAATATTACTTCTATTTTTCCGTGCTTAATTTCTGGATGCGCAACAAGAAATTCAAACAATGTCATAATTTCGGAAACGCCCGCTTTATCGTCTGCACCTAAAAGAGTTGTTCCATCACTTGTAATTATTGTTTCGCGATTTTTTGCCGCTTCTTGCAAAGCCAAATCTTTTGCAG
>CAZJOU010000496.1:0-1157 GCA_964547685.1 uncultured Treponema sp.
CGCAAAGTGTGAGGATGAGAGTTGTCGTCAACCAAAGCCGTGTATTCTTTAAATCTCTTGTAGTCGCCGTTCCGTGTCGCCTCCTGCAGTGCGATGATTGTTTCAGGCGAATACAAATGGTCCTCGCAGGTAGGCCCGCGCCTCATCTTGTGGTTTCCGACTGAATCCAGATGCTGGTTCACGGCAAGACCAAGCGGGTCAAACGCGCGGTTATGATGATAGTTCACGTCCTCTTCAATCTCTTTGAGCGTGATTCCTCCGACTCTTGAAACTGTGTTTGTGAAATATTTATCGATAACGTCCTTGTCAATTCCGACCGCCTCAAAAATCTGCGCCGACTGGTAAGACTGGATTGTCGAGATTCCCATTTTCGCCGCGATTTTCACGATTCCGTTCAAAATCGCCTTGTTGTAGTCGTCAATCGCCGTGTGATAATCCTTGTCCAAAAGCTTCTGGTCGATTAACTCCGCAATGCACTCGTGCGCAAGGTAAGGATTTATCGCCCGCGCGCCGTAGCCCAAAAGCATCGCCGCCTGATGGACATCGCGCATATCAGCTGTTTCAAGAATAATTGAAATCGCCGTGCGCTTTTTTGTTCTAATCAGATATTGCTCAACCGCGCTTGTCGCAAGCAAAGACGGAATCGCAACGTGGTTCTCGTCAACTCCGCGGTCAGACAAGATTATGATGTTCGAGCCGTTGTGATAAGCACGGTCAACAGAAACAAAAAGCTCGTTCAAAGCGTTTTCAAGCGAAGTGTTTTTATAATACAAAAGCGAGACTGTTTCGGTCTTCAGCCCAGGCTTGTTCAATGCCCTGATTTTCATCAAGTCAACTCCGGTCAAAATCGGATTGTTGATTTCAAGGACGCGGCAGCTCTTGCTTTCCGGCTGGAGCATGTTTCCGTCCGAGCCGACATAAACTGTCGTGTCAGTCACAATTTTCTCACGCAAAGAATCAATCGGCGGGTTTGTGACCTGCGCGAAAAGCTGCTTGAAATATGAGAAAAGCGGAGGATGTTTTTCAGACATCACGGCAAGCGGCGTGTCAACTCCCATCGAGCCAATCGGCTCAGTTCCGTTCTTCGCCATCGGAAGAACCATCTCGTTCACGTCCTCATAGTTCCAGCCGAACGCGCGGTACTGAGTGTCGCGCTC
>CAZJOU010000497.1:0-1142 GCA_964547685.1 uncultured Treponema sp.
ATTGTTAGCGCGCTTTTTTATTTCTAAGTCAATTGCCGCACTTTTTAGCGATTTGCTATTTTTTAGTGCATAATCAACTGCGTCATCAACAGTTAAAATCATTTTTTCAGAAGAATTTTGCAAATTTTCAGAATTTTCCTGAGCAAATGCAAAATTACAACAAGCAATAATTGCAAAAATTGCAGTTATTTTTATTTTAAGGTTCATTATTTTTCCTCCGAAAAAGTTATGTCTTCTTTTTGCATATTTTCGTACATTTTACGAACAGCCGTTCGCAAAACATTAATTTCTTCATCAGAAATTCCTTCCATCATAATTTTTAAAAGATTGTTTATAACTTCATCAACTTCTTCAAGAATTGGTTTACATTTTGTCGTAAGTTCCAATTTTTTCATTCTTCGGTCGCCCTTTATAGAAGATTGAGTTATATAACCTTTGCAAGTTAAAGTTTCTACAATTAACGAAATATTACCGCGTTTTAATTCGCTAAATTTTGTAATATCTTTTGCCGTTTTTACTGATTTATTAAAATGTAGCAAATACAACAATGTTAAATCTGAATTTTTTAGTTTGTACTTTTTTGCAATAAGTTCTACATGTTGTGTTAACCAAGTTCGTTGAATATAACCAAAATTCATTAAAGAACTTGCATTTTCCATTAATTCTAATGGTAACATTTTTTCCTCTCTTTTTAATTTTAGAAAGTTCAAAACTAGACAATCTATTTTTAGAATATACAAAATCTGACATTTAAATGCAATAGTTTTCTAAAAAATTCTATTATTTTCAATAAAAATTTAAGAATTGAATGTTTCTATTGATTGCTTTATAATAATTTATCTACAAATAGCAATTTTAGAGGAAAAAAATGCCAAAAATTGAAGTAAACGAACAACTTTTCTTTAACCTTCTAGAAAAAAAATACAGTTATGATGATTTAGAAAAAATTCTTACTTATGCAAAAGCAGAACTTGACGAAAAACCGGATATGTCAAAGCCGGAAAATGAACGAACAATAAAAATTGAATTGAACGATACAAACCGCCCAGATTTGTGGTCAACAAATGGAGTTGCACGACAACTTCGCCTTCATTCTGGCAAAAAAACTGTTGATTACGCAAAAATTATGTCAAACAAAGGCA
>CAZJOU010000498.1:0-1121 GCA_964547685.1 uncultured Treponema sp.
AAGGAAGTTGAGGAGCTTGTCAAAAAAGAGGACATGAAGGAGCTGGAAGACAGATTCTATCAGACTCTTGAATTTGGAACAGGCGGACTTCGCGGAGTTATGGGCGGCGGAACGAACCGCATGAACACGCTTGAAATCAACCTTGCGACTCAAGGCTTGGCGAACTACGTTCTCAAAGCGTTCCCGGACAAGGCGAAGGCAGGAACATTGAGCGCGGTAATCGCTTACGACAGCCGCAAGAACTCGGACGTTTTCGCTGAGGCGACCGCGCTGATTCTCGCCGCGAACGGAATCAAGGCTTATCTTTTCACAAGCCTGCGCCCTACTCCGGAATTGTCTTTCGCAATCAGAACTTTGGGAGCGCAGACAGGCGTTGTCGTCACAGCTTCGCACAACCCGCCGCAGTACAACGGCTACAAGGCTTACTGGGACAACGGCGCGCAGGTTATCGAGCCGCATGATGTCGGAATCATCGACGAAGTGAACGCTGTAAAATCAGTCAAGACAATCTCAAAGGAAGAAGCGTTGAAGTCAGGAAAGCTCGTTTTGATTGACAAGGAAATCGACGAGAAATTCTGGGCGATGTGCAAGTCACAGCTTTTCAGACCTGAACTTATCAAAGAAAAGGCTTCGACAGTAAAAATCGTCTACACGCCTCTCCACGGAACCGGCGCGATGCACGTTGAGAAAGTTCTTGGCGACCTCGGACTTAAAGTCATCACAGTGCCGCAGCAGAGAGAGCCAGACGGAAGATTCCCGACAGTTGAAAAGCCGAACCCGGAGGAAGCTCCAGCATTGAAGCTCGCAGTGGAGCTTGGCGAAAAAGAAAAAGCCGACTGCGTAATGGCTACCGACCCTGACGCGGACAGATTCGGAACTGCTTTCCCTGGAAAAGACGGAAAATTCGTTCTCGTTTCCGGAAACCAGATGGGCGCGCTTTTGTGCGAGTACGTTCTTTTGAGCCGCAAGGAACTTGGAAAAATGCCTGCAAATCCGGCAGCAATTAGATCTATCGTAACATCGCCTTTCTGCGACTATATCTGCAAAAAATACGGCGTAAAAATGCACGAGTGCCTGACCGGATTCAAATGGATTGCCGCAGTCGAGGACGAGTTCGAGCA
>CAZJOU010000499.1:0-1118 GCA_964547685.1 uncultured Treponema sp.
CGCAAAAAATCATCAGCGATAAACTGCGCGCTTTCCGCCCGTGCGCAAACGTGAATTGCCTTCCCAGCTCATTTTCTGGCCGTGCGCAAACATGAAAAGGCTCCCCAGCTCATTTTCTCGCCGTGAAATTATTTCATTCGCCGTCAAAACGCATTTTCTTGCTTTTCAGATTTATGGATTGCCTTCCCAGCTCATTTTCTGGCCGTGCGCAAACATGAAAAGGCTCCCCAACGCTTTTTCTGAGCGTGCATAAACATGAAAAGGCCGTCAAAACGCATTTTCTCGCCGTGAAATTATTTCATTCGCCGTCAAAACGCATATTCTTGCTTTTCAGATTTATGGATTGCCTTCCCAGCTCATTTTCTCGCCGTGCGCAAACGTGAATTGCCTTCCCAGCTCATTTTCTGGCCGTGCGCAAACATGAAAAGGCCGTCAAAACGCATTTTCTTGCTTTTCAGATTTATGGATTGCCTTCCCAGCTCATATTCGAAGCCTGCTTAGATACTATCATATTCTCGCCCCACCAGTCGCAGAGCATCTTATACGCTTCTTCCTTCAATCCAGGCGCGACCGCACTCTCAAGCTGCGCGAGGTTGTTCGCCGCATACCATCTGCATATCCCGCGAACACTGTCCGCCTGCTGCTCTGTAATTCTGCCAGGGTTCTCTTCTATCCAGCTCAGGATAACAGTGAACACACTTGCGGCGGAGCACACCTTCTCCCACTCATCAAGAGACGAGACAGTCTTGTTTGAAGAAATCCCTGTGCCGGCATTATAGCAATAGACAGTCTCCTCTATCCCCTTATACTTTTTAGCAAACAGAGCTAGAAAGAAGAATGAAAGGAAGTCCTCCCCCATCGTGCACCAGACCGGCGGTATCAGCTCAAACGCCTCAAGGCAAAGCTCCCTTGTAAAAAGCTTTCCCCACAAAAAACCAGAGACACTTGCGTCAACAAGGAAGCCTTCAAGAATCTGTCTGCCTAAAAGCTCGCCCTTAAAGACCTTGTTCGCCTTTCTGTCCATATCATCAATTCTTTTCGAAGCAAACTCGACTTCAAAGCTCCCCTCTGCATTGACCTCCGCCCTGCCATGCACAATGTCCGCGCCTGTCTGCTGC
>CAZJOU010000500.1:0-1116 GCA_964547685.1 uncultured Treponema sp.
CGATTATGACAATTACCGCACCGATTACTTTTTCCGATTGATAAACGGGATTTGCAATTATGCTGTAAGTTTTTTCGCTCAAATTTTCCGTACTTTCGGCTCTTTCACCGTTCAGGGCTTTTTGCACAACTTCTCTGAAATTTCTTGTTCGGTTAAAGGCAAGTACATTATCTCTTGAAGTTTCGTCAACATCAAGCAAGCGGACTGCGGCATTGTTATATGATAACACCTTTGCGTTTTTGTCGATTACCAAAAATCCCTCGTTCATATTTTCGCATATCAGCCGAAATTCCTCACGGCTTTTTTCGGCTTCTTTTATCTGCTCTTTTATTGTTTTGTTCTGTATTGAGATTTTTTTTAAAAACGGTGTCAATTCTTCGTAAGTATCTGCCGTTTCGGGATTTTCAAGGTCAATTTCATTGATGGGCTTGATAACAGCTTTTGATACCCTATACGACAGAAGCAAAGATATACCGAATGCGACTGCCACAATTAAAATAATCGGCTGCAAAAGTCCGAGCAAAATAACCCAAACCGAGCTTTGCGTTGTTGATACTCGAAGAATATTGCCGTTGTCAAGTTTTTTTGCATAATACAGAGTTTTTTCGGTCAGTGTATCCGAATACCGCTCGCTTTTGCCGTATCCGCTTTCGATGGCTTCTTTTACTTCTTTTCGCTGAGAATGATTTTCCAAACTTTCCGCATCCGCTTTTGTGTCCGCCAAAACCTCGCCGTCGGGCGAAATTATCGTAATACGCTTGTTTTCCTTTTCAAAGCTTTTCAAAAAGTCCGCTTCGCCGTCTTTTATACCGTAGGAAATATATTGCGTTTCACTTTCCAGCTCCGAAAAAATCCGAGCTTCAAAATAGTCCCCCAGTATGCTGAATATCATCAAAATACTTACGGCAAGCACCATCATTGATGTTAAAAACGAAGCCTTGAATATTTTATCTTTCATTTATCAATCACCTCCGAGCCTGTAACCGATATTTTTGATTGTTTTAATCAAATCTCCCGCAGATTTTAATTTAACACGCAGTTTTCTTATATGCACATCAAGTGTTC
Organism: uncultured Treponema sp.; assembly: GCA_964547685.1. Lineage (GTDB taxonomy): Bacteria > Spirochaetota > Spirochaetia > Treponematales > Treponemataceae > Treponema_D. Next base: position 1,066 of record CAZJOU010000500.1, read on the forward strand.
TCGATTCCTCGTAAAATTCTCCCCAAACACTCAAAAGTAACTTTTCGCGGG
>CAZJOU010000501.1:0-1113 GCA_964547685.1 uncultured Treponema sp.
TTCTGCTCGGGCATTTAGAAAATATTAAAAAAAACAAGTTATTTTGCTGCTGAAGGTGCTACAGAAATAAATTTTCTATTCATTCTTTCGTGATAAACAACATTTCCATCTGCAGTAGCAAACAAACTGTCATCACCTGCTTTTTTAACATTATCACCAGGGAAGAATTTTGTTCCGCGCTGACGAACTATAATTGAGCCAGCTGTAACAAATTCTCCGCTATATTTTTTTACACCCAAGTTTTTAGGATTAGAATCACGACCGTTTTTTGCGCCGCTTCCGCCTCTAGTTCTTCCCATCTTATTGCTCCTATAAGTTTTTTATTACAAGTTCAAGATTATCTGGAAATTCTTTTTGAACGGAACTTAAACCTTTTTCAAGAAAATCTCCAGCATATTTAAGTTTTTCTTCTTCAGAAGAAGGAAAACCTTGCAAAATCTTAAAACTTATTAAACCTCTTTGGGAAACATCAGTTTTAAGATTTACATCTTTTAGTTCAGAAAGAACTTGCAATGTTGTTCTTATTAAAACTGTAACAGCGCTGCAAACTATATCTGAACCTTTTTCAGCATATCCGGCATGACCTTGCGCTTTTACGCCTAAAAGAATGCCGGTTTTACTGCGCTTAATTAGCACAGAAATCATTTAAGCATTAATAGATTCAACGCGAACGTTTGTATAATGTTGTCTGTGTCCAATTAAACGATGATAATCTTTCTTTGACTTGTATTTTAAAACAAGAACTTTTTTATCGCGGAAAGATTCTTCTACAACAACTGTAACCTTTGCGCCTTTTACATAAGGATTTCCTACAGAAACTTTATCACCGTCGCTTACGAGCAATACTGAATCAATTTCAATTTTTGAACCTTTTTCAGCATCGATAGAATCTACTGTTAATACAGCATCTTTTTCTGCTTTGTACTGTTTGCCCTTATATTCAACAAGTGCGTACATATTTTAACCTCTGAATTAAAAATTGGTACAAAACAGCCGCAGTATTTAACGGGTTATACCACAACTTTTGTAACCTAGTTCTAGTAGTTTATCAAATAGACAAATTAAGGTCAATTAGAACATTATAAAATTTTAAAATTTAAAAGGGCGCCTGCC
>CAZJOU010000502.1:0-1112 GCA_964547685.1 uncultured Treponema sp.
CGCTAAAACTGCTACGTCACTCGCAGTTTTACGGCTTCGCCGTCGCTCCCTACCCCGCAACGCCCCGTTTTCGTTGTGCTTTAGTTTTTTTCTTGTTCAAGCATAGATTTTACATATTGTTTTTCTGCAAAAGTAAATTCACTTTCCGAAAAATTTGGATTCGGTTTGTACCAATTAAATTTTTCAAAAAACGATTTTAAATCTTCACTTTTAAAAATATATCCGTGTTTTGCGTAAACAAGATTTCGTAAATATCTGTATTGTTCTTTTGGTAAATTAAAATCTTTAGGAAGTTCGTTGTCTGTAGGAAGGAACATAAGAGGAAATTCTTTTATAACTTTGCTATCTATCGAATACCACCTTTCACCGTCTTTGTCTATTTCTTTGTGCAATTCGCCATTAAAACCATTTTTTACTAAAGCATAAAAATCGTTATTATTGCGTAAACAAATTGCAACGTTTTTTGTTTCTAAGAACATTCCGTCAAGAATAATATTGTAAGAAATATTATCTATAGTTAAAGTGTCGTTTTTAATTTGAATATTTTTCATATCTTTAACAAAATCTAGTAAAGTTTTAGTTACGTGTTCTGCATATGAATTATAACTGTAACCATTTTTTTCTAATGCGCTTGCTATTTTTTTGTAGGAATTGCCATTTTGGTCAATGCAAAAAGTTCCGTTTTCGTTAGTTACAAATCTGTAATTCTTAAAATCTTTTGCATCAATTGCGTAACCATCATGAAAATGAACATCGCTATAACAAATATTTTTTCCTAAATACAAAATATCATGATGAATTGGATAGCCTAAATTTAAAGATTTGTAAAACAATTTTGTAAATTTTAAACTATTTTCAATATCAACAGGAAAATATGTGCCAATATATTCAGAATTTACATCAGGCAAAGTTTTTTCATCAGAAACCGCAACAGAAAGACAACCAACAAAAAGGCTAAAAACAAGAATAGATAATTTTTTCATTTTCTCTCCAACTTTTTTATAAAAGCAATATTACATTACTTAGAACTGAAAATCAATATTACGCATTGTCAGTTCTCTTAAAAAAAGACTTGCGATTGTGGTTAAAAGTTCGGTTTTTTGCGGGGAAAG
>CAZJOU010000503.1:0-1111 GCA_964547685.1 uncultured Treponema sp.
TACAATTAAAATATGGATGCAACCCAAACCAAAAGCCGGCGCGGGTTTTTATGGAAGACGGAAAAGATTTGCCAATTACTGTTTTAAACGGCAAACCTGGATACATAAACCTTTTGGACGCTCTTAACGGCTGGCAGCTTGTAAAAGAATTAAAAGAAGCAACTGGACTTCCGGCAGCAACTTCTTTTAAGCACGTAAGTCCGGCGGGTGCCGCTGTTGGAAAGCCTCTTTCTGACACATTAAAAAAAATCTATTTTACAGACGATGTAGAACTTTCGCCACTCGCTTGTGCTTATGCGCGCGCACGCGGAGCCGACAGAATGTCTAGTTTTGGCGATTTTATTTCGCTTTCTGACGAATGCGACGAATCTACCGCGCTTTTAATTAAAAAAGAAGTTTCCGACGGAATAATTGCTCCGGGCTATTCTGCAAAAGCGCTGGAAATTCTTAAAGCAAAGAAAAAGGGAAACTATTGCATTATTCAAATTGATCCAAATTATGTTCCAGCGGCTTTGGAAAAAAAGCAGGTTTTTGGCGTTACGTTTGAACAAGGCCACAACTTTATAAAAATTGACAAAAGTTGCCTTTCTAACGTTGTTACAAAAAACAAAAATCTTAGCGAAGAAGACAAAATGAATCTTGTTATTTCGCTAATTATCTTAAAATATACGCAATCTAATTCTGTTTGCTACGTAAAAGACGGTCAGGCAATTGGAATTGGTGCAGGTCAGCAAAGCCGCGTTCACTGCACAAGATTAGCTGGTCAAAAAGCAGACAACTGGTGGCTTCGTCAGTCGCCAAAAGTTTTAGGTTTGCAATTTGTAGACGGAATTAAGCGCGCCGACCGCGACAATACAATCGATGTTTACATTGGCGACGAATACCAAGATGTTCTTGCGGAAGGAAAATGGCAAAAGTTCTTTAAGACAAAGCCAGAAGTTTTTACTCGCGAAGAAAAACGCGCTTGGTTAGACAAAAACACAGACGTTGCAATTGGTAGCGACGCTTTCTTTCCGTTCGGAGACAATATTGAGCGCGCACGAAAAAGCGGCGTAACAGTTGTAGCGCAGCCAGGCGGTTCAGTTCGCGACGACCAAGTTATAGAAACTTG
>CAZJOU010000504.1:0-1107 GCA_964547685.1 uncultured Treponema sp.
TGGGAAGTTTCCACCCGAACCTGATTCACGGAAAAGGCTTGATTGAAATTGCCCACGCTTACTACGATTTTTTTGCAGAACGCAAAGCGTGCGAAGGTCAGATGATAAAAATGGCAAAGGCGATGGGAGTTCAAGATGCAAAATCTGGCAAAGACTTTGTTAAAGCATTAGACAACTTAATTGCGTCAGTTGGTCAGGCGGACGTAAAAATGAGCGACGACGGAATTACTCGCGAAGAACTAAAACTTTATCCTGCGAAAGTTCATCACGTTTTAGGCGGCGATATAACCGCAGATCCGCTCCCGCTAAGCGACGCCGATTATCTAGCAATTTACGAAGCCGCGTGGAAGTAACTGAACTGTCATTGTTAATCGAGTATCTTTTGGTGTTCGTGTCATTCCCGTGCTTGGCACGGACATCTATTTTAGGAGTGAAGCGTTAATTGCGGTGGTTTAGGTGCTTCCGCACAAATTAATTACACTTCCTCCTGAACCAAATATTCAATAAATTGCTCTTGCTTTTAAAGCGAGTAAAAATTTTTGCCTCCATCTAATACTTCACTTTCATAACTCCAAACGATTTTATTTTCTCGCTACCTTTTTCGTAATGTCGCTCTGAAACTCCGTTTACGGTTCCGTTTTCTGTGCTGTCGATAAAATAAATTTCGCCGTTTTCCTCTTTTTCAAAAATTGCAACGTGACTAACTTTGTCTGTTCCTATTTCGCCCATAAAGATTAAATCGCCTTGCTCTGGATTTTCGGTTGGTTCAGACGCGTTTTTATACATATATGAAGATGACATATCTGATTCTAACAAACTGTATTTTGTATCAACCAAAGCATATTTGTAGCACATTACAACAAGCCCAGAACAGTCAATTTTTATCGCACGCAAAGGCGACTGTCCGCCCCATTCGTATTCAGTTTCCGATTCTGAATAAAGTTTTGCAAATTCAAAAGCACGAGTCTTTATTTCACTTGGCGCAGTTGTAATTGTATAAGAATCATTTGTTGAATCAGTTGAATCAGAATAACTTTCGCACGAAACGCAAATGGCGATAAACATTAAAATAAAAATTAATCTACGGATTTTTTTCATAATTTACAT
>CAZJOU010000505.1:0-1097 GCA_964547685.1 uncultured Treponema sp.
GAATCCTGGTTGAAGCCAATAAGCAAAAATTGGGGGAATCATATTATGACCATGATTACATTTCGTGTCAGAAAAATGGGCTTCCTCATTCTACATCTGCTATAAATATAGCTTTAACCAAGTTGTGTGCCAGAAATGGTTTACCGCATATTACTGTGCATGGCTTACGTCATATGTTCGCAACAATTTTGATTGAGCAGGGCGTTGCGTTGGTAAAAATATCTGCTCTCATGGGTCATTCATCTGTTAATACAACGTATGAATATTACTGTGATATGATGGATGAAAATGAGCAGATCATCAATTTTATGAACAATGTATTTGTGCCGGAAGGGAGTGGTGCTGTATGTTAGATCTGAGTCTACAGAATTATGTAGGATGGCGCGTCGGACAGGTTATGCCTGTCCGGGAGGGCTTTGGCTATAGAATCTTCTTAAAATATGCAGATGGCAGCGAACGACCACAGCAAAAGTCTGGTTTTAAAACGGTAAAAGAGGCAAATAGGAAGAGAGAGCAGACGATTGCAGAGTTATATAATGGTACATTTGTTGTATACTCGAAAGTTAAAGTTGCTGATTTCATGAATTTCTGGCTGGAGGAGGATATCAAAAAGCGCACCAATAGTCATGAAACTTACTATAACTATTGCGGCATTGTTAAAAATCATATTATTCCTGTACTTGGAAAAAAGAAAATGGCAGAAGTAAATCGTGGGGACATTCAGAAATTGTTTAATGCCAAAGCAGACTATTCCAGATCGGTAGCAGAGCAGGTAAAAACAATTATGAATGTCTCTTTTCGTTATGCGCTGACGAAGAAAGTGATTTCGAATAATCCGGTGAAAGGAGTGAATTTGCCGAAAGCGGATCAATCGCAGCGCAAGTCAGGATTCAGAACCAGATCGATTGATACTGCGAAAACATTAACGTTGGAGCAAATTCAGCTGCTATTGGAGAAGAGCAAGAATACGCCAATCCATATGCAGGTACTATTCAATGTGCTGATGGGATTGAGAAGGTCCGAAATCATTGGATTAAAATATTCCGATGTGGATTATGTCAATCGTACTTTAAAAGTAGAGCGACAGCTTGGCAGAG
>CAZJOU010000506.1:0-1091 GCA_964547685.1 uncultured Treponema sp.
TTGCTCCAAGCACCTTTGCGATGCTCTGTGCCACCGATGGTTTCTCAGCCAACACCAATTTCATTCGCATCTGCTCCTTTCAAAAAATAAGCAGCCATGCACAAAAGGAAGTGCATGACTGCTATGTAAAGGCAATCCGAAGATTGCCCACAAGCTTTACACCGGCTCGTTATCCTCCTCATCGGAGAAGTCCAAATCGTCCTCACCGTCCGCTACATAACCATAATCCTCCTCATCATCCACATAATCTGCATCCGGATCAGGCTTTGCCGCTTCTTTTTCTTTCTGCTTTTCTTTCAGTTTCTGATAACCGAAGAACCCTCCACCAGCGGCAAGAACCAGAACTGCCAGAATTGCAGGAACAAAATTGGTTTTCGCTTTTTCTTCTGTAACAGGCTCTGTTACATCAGGTTCTGGTTCGGTAACATCAGGTTCAGCAGGGGTAGTCGGTTCAGGCTCAGGTTTGGTGTACTGTGCCGCTTCTTCCTCGTCCATGAGATTGAGCAGGTCAGCTTCGTCCACCTGATTCAAGAAATGAACATTCTCATTTCCGTCCTCGTCACGGTCGATGACAATATAAAAATAGTTGCCGTTCTTGGTGACTGCCGTAATAAACTGCTTGCCTGTACCAGTAGATGAACCTACATCGTCAATCAGCGTCAGATTACCGTCCGGTGTCAGAGCTGCATTGTCATTACCCGTCTGTGCCGGATTTTGATTTTCCATAAGCAGATTCATCAGCATCATCAAAAGTGCTGTATCCAGTTTACTGTTACTTTCCGCAGCTTCCAATACTTCCAGATAATCGCTGTGAACATAGCCTGTCTTTTCGGGAACAATGACCTTGTACCAATCGCCCTCTGTGCCGATCACCGTTACTTCCTCGCCAGGGCGAAGCTGATCAATGATTTCATAATTCATGCCTGCACCAGTTCTCAAATTCAGACGAGAACCGCCTGTAACTACTTTTCCAGTTGTTTTGCTTTCCTCCAAATCTTTGGTGCTAAAGGTGTAATCCTCCCCATCAAAGGAAAACGTGACATTGCCATCTTCGTCCACGGAAAAGCGGTACGGCACTTCCTCCACAGTTT
>CAZJOU010000507.1:0-1088 GCA_964547685.1 uncultured Treponema sp.
TTCAATCCGCGATTTTAAGATGTCGAAAAGTCCAAGCTCGCGCAAAAGCTTTCCCTGAACCGTGCTTTCGCCTCCAGGCAGAACAAGCGCGTCAAATGATTTTTCTGCGTCGCGTTTTTCCCTGATTTCAAAAGTTTCGACACCAAGCTCGGCGAGTTTTTTTTCGTGTTCAATAAACGCGCCCTGGACTGCAAGAACTGCTGCTGTCATTTTTGATTGCTCCGTTATTTTCCACGTTCCGCCATTAAAAGCGCGATTTCGTCCGCGTTGATTCCGACCATCGCCTCGCCCAAATCTTCCGAAAGTTCGGCAATCATTTTTGCGTCGGTGAAATTTGTCACGGCTTTTACAATCGCCGCCGCGCGCTTCGCTGGATTTCCGCTTTTGAAGATTCCGCTTCCGACAAAAACGCCTTCCGCGCCGAGCTGCATCATCAAAGCCGCGTCAGCCGGAGTCGCAACGCCGCCAGCCGCAAAGTTCACAACCGGAAGCTTCTTGTTGTCGTGCACAAACTCAACAAGCTCATACGGAACTTGAAGCTGCTTTGCCTCCTCAAAAAGCTCGTCCTCGCGCATTGAAGAAATTTTCGCGATCTCGCTGTTCATCTTGCGCATGTGGCGAACCGCCTGGACAACATCGCCTGTTCCCGGCTCGCCCTTTGTGCGAATCATCGACGCGCCTTCCGAAATCCTGCGCAAAGCCTCGCCCAAGTCCTTCGCGCCGCACACAAACGGAACTTTGAACTCGTGCTTGTTGATGTGGTAAACGTCGTCCGCCGGAGAAAGAACTTCGCTCTCGTCGATGTAGTCAATTTCAATCGCCTCGAGAATCTGCGCCTCGACAAAATGTCCGATTCGGCACTTCGCCATCACTGGAATCGAAACTGCGTTCTGGATTCCTTTTATCATCTTGGGGTCGCTCATTCGTGCAACGCCGCCAGCCGCGCGGATGTCGGCCGGAATCCGCTCCAAAGCCATAACCGCGCACGCTCCCGCCTCCTCAGCGATTTTCGCCTGCTCCGGAGTCGTCACGTCCATAATCACGCCGCCTTTGAGCATCTGCGCAAGGTTCTTGTTGAGTTCATACTG
>CAZJOU010000508.1:0-1088 GCA_964547685.1 uncultured Treponema sp.
GAATCAATGATGAAGAAATTTGAACTACACAGTTGGCTAGAATCTGCGAAATATGATAATAAGTAAGCTGAATTTTATCTCCAAAATATGTAAGCGCAAATCTGTCTAAAATTGTGTAAAGCATGCTTGAATTTACAAGCAAAAACACAACGAACAACGGCTTTACAAGTCTTACAGTTTCTTTTAAATCAATTTTTCTGAACCGATAATTGTATTTGTTGTAAAAAAAAGTAAGAAGATTATTTAGTACAACAGATGCCGAAGAAAGAAGCATATAAAGCCATGCATCGTTTTCTTTTCGTACAAAACAAAAAACAGAAATTACATAAATTAATCTGCAAAAAAATGATTTTAAAAGAATAAAACCGTATTTTTCGCCTGCTTCGTTCATGTAATCCGTTGCAAAACAGACAAATAGCAACTGACTTGAAGCAACCACATAAAGATTTCTATACTCATTAGAAGAAACAAAAATAACGATGATTAAATAAACAGCTGTAACCAATACGCAAAAGAATATGCTCAAAGAAAAAAGTTTTGTAAAAAGTTCTTCAACTGCTTTTCTGTCATTTCTGATTTTCGCGACTTCTCTTAATCCGTAAGTGTAAACTCCGAAAACTGCAAACGGCGAAAACCATGCAATCATGCTTAATGCGCGGTTGTATTCTGTGAATCCATCAACAGAAAGAATGCGTGCAATATATGGAGCAGTTATAAGAGGAAATAGAATATTTAAAACGCTTAAAACACTTTTGTAAAAAGCGTTTACTTTGATTGATTTCGACATCTTAAATGCTTTACCTTGCGAAGAAAGTTATATAGTTCCGTTAATGTTTTGCTTTTATCGACAAAATGATTCTTTATCCAAATTTTTCGCATTAAGCTTTTTCGCTTGTCTACAGTTTTTCTGTATTCCAAAGGAGTTTTTGTTAAAGGAAGTTCTGCTATTCTTAAATCGTTATTTTCATTTCCGTTAAGAATGTCATCAATAACATTCATAATATTTTGTGCTGCATGACCTATATCTGGGAAATTTTTTTCTCTGTAATTCTTAATCGTTTCAATATATTTTTTATTCGAAAGAACAT
>CAZJOU010000509.1:0-1087 GCA_964547685.1 uncultured Treponema sp.
ACAAACGAGGAAGCGGTTATCGCAATGGTGGATGCCAATTTGCAAAGAGAAAATCTGTTGCCCAGCGAAAAAGCCTTTGCCTACAAAATGAAATTAGAGGCATTAAAGCATCAGGGAAAAACTTATGGACAGGTTGTCCACAAGTCAAGAGATACTGTTTCGGAAAGTGAAAGCGGCAGACAAGTACAACGATATATTCGCTTAACTTACCTTATCCCCGAACTGCTGAATATGGTTGATGAGGGCAGAATCGCTCTTACACCGGCGGTGGAACTTTCCTACTTACCCGAACACGAGCAACGAATACTTGCCGAAGAAATCGAATACGCCGATGCTACTCCGTCGTTATCTCAGGCACAGCGAATACGAAAATTCAGCAATGAGGGCAATCTTTTTACGGATACCGTATTTGCAATACTTAACGAAGAAAAACCGAATCAAAAGGAACAAGTGCGATTTATGACGGAGGATATTCGCAAATATTTTCCTAAAAATTATTCCAACAAGGATATGCAGAACACAATCATAAAACTGCTTGAAAGATGGCAAAGGCAAAGAATACGAAATGCAAGGGAGGAACGATAATGGATAACAAAAATAATAAATCGGTGTCAAAATTTGCACCGTACTTTGAAATGAACGAAAGACCTTTTGTAATAAAAATCGGTAAAACAACCTATGAAGTAAGCACTCATTTCAGCACAAAAGGTAAGGAAACTGTTTTAGAGCAGTTCAAAGAATTACTGACCCAACTGAATGTTGCTTAACCGCACATTCGACAATTCAGGCGTTGCAAGTGAAAAGCAGTTAAGTGAATTGCAAAAACAGACGGTAGATTTGAAAATGCTTTATCGTGGATTGCAGGAATTTACCGAATTAAAACAACTCACACCCACTGTGGTAAATAAACTGATTGAACGAATAGAAATCCACAACAACGAGAAAAAGCATTCTCATAACAATGTAAAAGTGGATATTTATTTTACTGCCATCGGCTTATTTGATATTCCGACAGAACAGCAGTTACTACAAGCAGTCGATAAACTGCAAAATCAAAAACAAATCATATCAAAATCTGCATAATGAA
>CAZJOU010000510.1:0-1077 GCA_964547685.1 uncultured Treponema sp.
AAAGAACCAATCTGGTTTACTTTGATAAGAATTGCGTTTGCAACTCCCATTTTGATTCCTTTTTCAAGGAACTTTGTGTTTGTTACGAACAAGTCATCGCCAACAAGCTGAACTTTGTCGCCCAAAGCCTTTGTAAGTTTCTGCCAACCTTCCCAGTCGTTTTCGTCAAGTCCGTCTTCGATAGAAGCGATTGGATATTTGTTGCAAAGTTCTTCAAGGTATTTAATCTGACCTTCATCGTTAAATTCTTTTCCGTTTGGATCTTTTGGCATTCCGTTTGTAAGCTGCTTGTAGTTGTAATACCATTTTCCATCTTTCTGATAAGCAAATTCAGAAGAAGCGCAGTCCATAGCGATTGTAACGTCTTTTCCTGGTTCGTAGCCTGCATCTTTAATTGCCTGGCAAATTGATTCCAAAGCGTCGTCGATTCCGTTTAAGTTAGGAGCGTAACCACCTTCATCACCTACAGCAGTTGAAAGTCCGCGTTTTTTAAGAAGTGAACCAAGTGCATGGAAAACTTCTGCACCACAGCGGATTGCTTCTTTTTCTGTTTTAAAGTTGCGTGGCTGAATCATAAATTCCTGGAAAGCGATTGGAGCAGAAGAATGTGCGCCACCGTTGATAATGTTCATCATTGGAATTGGAAGAACGTAAGTATTTGCTCCGCCAATGTAGCGATAAAGCGGAATGTTCAATGCGTTAGCAGCAGCGTGTGCTACAGCAAGAGAAACGCCAAGAATTGCGTTTGCACCAAGCTTGCTCTTTGTAGGAGTTCCGTCAAGAGCGAGCATTTTGTAGTCAATTTTGCGCTGATTCAAAACGTTTTCGCCTTTTAATGCTGGAGCAATAATTTTGTTTACATTGTCTACAGCTTTAAGAACGCCTTTTCCACCAAAGCGCTTTTTGTCGCCGTCACGAAGTTCAAGGGCTTCGTTTTCGCCAGTTGATGCTCCAGAAGGAACACTTGCACGTCCAATTACGCCATTATCAAGTGTAACTTCAACTTCTACAGTTGGGTTTCCGCGGCTGTCGATAATTTCGCGACCGTGAACATTAACAATTTCAAATTTGTTCATA
>CAZJOU010000511.1:0-1077 GCA_964547685.1 uncultured Treponema sp.
CAGTTGTAGCGCAGCCAGGCGGTTCAGTTCGCGACGACCAAGTTATAGAAACTTGTGATGAATACAATATCGCAATGGCGTTTACAGGAATTCGCTTGTTCCATCATTAATCTATGTGAGTTTGCAATTTTAAGGGGCGGCGCAACGCCCCATAAAATATTCAATAATGCAAATTCATTTGAACAATAAGCATAATTTCTAGTAAAATAAAATTATGTCTAAATTTTTGTGTATTTCGTTTTCGCCTACAATTCAAAAAACAGTTCTATTTGAAAATTTACGCTTAGAAGATGTAAACCGTTCTAAAAATTATATAGAAGACGCTTCTGGCAAAGCAATAAATATTGCACGAGTTTTAAATCAATTAGAAAATGGTTGTGTAACCGTTGTTTGTCCGCTTGGAAAAGAAAATATTAACGAATTTATTGAACTTGTAAAAAAAGATGAATTAAATCTTGCGGGTGTAGAAACTCCGAATAAAATCCGCGAATGTTTAACTCTTTTAGACGCAGACAAAAACACAACAACAGAAATTATTTTAACCGAACCAACTACAAATGACGATTTTTCCGAATACGAAGAAAAACTTCTTTCTATTATTAACGACGAAATAAAAAAAGTAGATGCAGTGCTTTTAGCAGGAAGCCGCCCCGCTTGTTGGAGTAGCGAAATTTATTCGCTAATTGCAAAAATGGCAAAAGAAAATAAAAAAACTTTTCTTGCAGATTTTTGTGGAAAAGATTTAACTAGAACAATAGAAATTGCCGTTCCAGATATAATCAAAATTAATGAACAAGAATTTATTAAAACATTTGAACTTTCTAATTTTCCGCCAGAAAATTACTTAAAAGATATAATTTTGCAAAAAAGTAAAGAGTTGCAAAATATTATTATTGTAACGCGCGGAACAAAATCTACTTTTGCGGCAAAAAATGGCGAATTTATGGAATTTCCTGTAGAAAAAGTAAACGCTGTAAACACAACTGCCTGCGGCGATTCTTTTGACGCTGGCTTTTTATATGAATATTTAGAAACTGGCGACTTTGAAACTTCCTTAGCAAAAGGAACTTGGTGCGC
>CAZJOU010000512.1:0-1076 GCA_964547685.1 uncultured Treponema sp.
GGAGGAAAATTATGGCGAATCCAAACGCAAAACCTGGAACTGGCGGAAACATCTACATTCCTTACGAAAAAAGAAGCGGCTCAGAATCAGTTGTTTATTTTACTCGCGATTTGAGCGAGGCTGGACTTCAAAAAATCTATGACAGAGTCGGCGGAGTTTTAAAAGGAAAAATCGCCGTCAAGCTTCACACAGGAGAAGCGGAAGGTCCGAACATCATTCCGCGTCCGTGGGTCAAGTCGCTTTTTGAGTCAAAACTTCCTGGCGCAACGATTGTCGAGACGAACACATATTACGAAGGCTCGCGCGACACAACAGAAAAGCACCGCGAGACGCTCAAAGTTAACGGCTGGACTTTCTGTCCTGTTGACATCACGGATGAAAACGGAGTTGCCGAGCTTCCAGTTCACAATGGAAAATGGTTTGATGTGATGCATGTTGGAAAAGATTTGTTAAATTACGACTCGCTTCTGGTTTTGACGCATTTTAAAGGCCATGCGCAGGGCGGATTCGGCGGTTCAAACAAAAATATCGGGATCGGATGCGCGGACGGAAAAATCGGCAAAAAAGAAATTCACACTGTTGTCGGCTCGGATGACCAGTGGTCAATCGGCGAGGAAGAATTTATGGAGCGGATGACGGAAAGCACCCACGCGACAGTTGACCATTTTGGAAAGCAGATTTCGTTCATCAATGTTATGAGAAATATGTCGGTTTCGTGCGACTGCGAGGGAAAATTCGCAGAGCCGGTTGTTACTCCGGATGTCGGAATCTTGGCTTCTCTTGATATTCTCGCACTTGACCAGGCTTGCGTTGACATCGTTTACAATATGCCTGAGAACGCAGGCGCGCATTTGATTGAGCGGATTGAATCGCGCCACGGACTTCGTCAGCTCACTTATATGAAAGAGCTTGGAATGGGCAACGACCGCTATCATCTTCTTGACATCGACAACGGCGACAAAGAAATCACCGCAAAGCAAGCGGGAAGTTTTGTGAAGCCTGGCTGGAAAGCAGATAAGTACAACACGTTTGAAGGCAACAACTTCGGAATGAAATACATAATGCCTTTGTAAAAA
>CAZJOU010000513.1:0-1072 GCA_964547685.1 uncultured Treponema sp.
AGCAAAAACGTATTTCTGCGTAAGCACAGACAATTTTTAATACCAATATGATAAAACTAGAATTTTATGCTAAACTACAAATGGACAAAGTTTTTAATCTTGCGCCTTTAGAAGTAGAATCTAAACTTGCTGAATGTGCAAAAAAAGGAATGACAGAATTTTCTCTTTACGATTCTAGTTATGCAAAAGATAAGCAGAAACTTTTAAGTTTTTTTAAAACTGTAGAAAAAGTTGCGCCAGATTTATTTGTTTCTGTTGTTGTAAATCCCGAAGTTTTAGATATGGAACTTTGTCGCGAATGTTTAAATGTAAACTGTTCGCTAGAAATTCCGTTCCGTGTTCAAAAAAATGGTCTTTTTGACAAAAAATTTTTTGCACGTCGCGCTACAATGTTAAATAATTGTGGTTTAGTTTTTGGACTTGAACTTTTTTACGCAGATACAGAAAAAGATTCCTTAAAAGCGTTTAAGGAACGTCTTGATTTTTCTATAGACCAATATCCAAATCATATTACATTTTTGCAAACAGAAGATTCAGAAGATGCGGAAACTGCAAAAGTCCGCCAAACTTTTAGCGCAGAAGAAATTAGAATTGCAAGAAATATTGCTTTTGCTTGCCGAACGTTTTATTCTGCTGGGCGGGCAGTTCCTTGGTTTAAAAGTGTTTTGGCTGCCTTAAAAATTGCGCCATCTGCGTTTTTTAGCGATTTTGCAGAATGGCAACGCTGTAATAATTGCGACTATAAATCTGGTTTTGTGCCAGAAGATGTAAGTCACCACGAAATAGAAAAAATGCAACTTAATTTTTTAGAACAAAAATTTGAAGAAAAGAAAAAATTAAATATGTTTACCGCGTGTTCGGATATTGTTTGCTTAAATGGCGCATTAAGTCGGCTTGTTTCTGACGGAACAGAATGTGTTTTAGAAACTTCGTATAATCCAGAAGATATTTTTGGTCCAGAAGCTATGAATTTAGTTTCTTTTGTAAACGATGTTTGCATGGAAAATTGCACCGTAAAAATTTTTATGAACGAATCGGGCGAACCAGATTTTAAGGTTTTGTAAAAATGCAA
>CAZJOU010000514.1:0-1061 GCA_964547685.1 uncultured Treponema sp.
CTCGAATACGCGAAGCGTACTACTTGTAGCCACGTAAAGTAAAAATTACAAGATGTAATTTTTTATTTTGTTGAACTAGTTGAAAAACTGGTTGACTTTTAAAATAAAAGGTGTTATTTTATATTCAGATAGAAAATATAGGAGGTGCTTATGTCATTTGCAATGGTTAATACGGGCGGAAACATTTTTAATATCGGTGCTTTCGATGCAAAAACATATTTTTCGGAACTTTTGAGAAAAGTTCAAGAAGGCGCAATAATCAATATTTCTAAAAACGGAAAACAAATTGCAGTTTTGCAAGGAAAAAAAACAATACAAAACAAAGCCACAATAGACGCACATAAGCGCATACTTGCACGTTCGCAAAAATTTGCAGAATTAAAAAAACAAAACGGTTTTTCTTCAATAACGACTTCGGAAATAAAGGAACTTAAAAATGCAGGAAGAAAATACTAATCAGTTTCCGTGTTTTGTCGTAGACACATCTTTTATGGTTTCGTATGTTCTTCAAGGTTATTGCAATAATGAATTTTCAAGTTGCATAAAAGATGTGGAATATATTTTAGAAAATAACGGACAACTTTATGTTCCACCACTTTTTTGGTACGAAATAGAAAATGTGCTTTTGTACAAAACAAGAAAAAATAAAAATGGTATAGCAATGCTTACAAAATCTGACGCAATGGATATTTTGTACGATTTGCAACAACTTCCAATTTATACAGATTTACTTCCAGATGGTGAAATTAGGCAAAGAATTTTTGATTTAGCAGAAGCGCATAATCTTTCATATTACGATGCATCGTATTTGGAACTTTCGCGCCGTTACGGACTTCCGCTAAAAACATTTGATGAAGATTTATTGGAAGCATTAAAATAAATAGAATTTATCACTCTAATTGTTAAATGTAAAATAATTCGATAAAATTATTGTGTTATGGTAATTAGTTCTATAGATTTAAAAGACGGACATGTTGTTCAATTAAAAAACGGAAAAGAACTTGTCTTGCAACGCGATGATGCAGACGCTCTTATAAACGAATTTAATAAATATGGCGAAG
>CAZJOU010000515.1:0-1053 GCA_964547685.1 uncultured Treponema sp.
GGGGAAAGTCTTCCCTCCGTTCGGCACCTTGTGCCTCACTACTCAAAAATTGCCTAAGGTCAATTTTTGACACATTTTTATTCAAAGGGGAAAGTCTTCCCCTACGCCTCAAAGCGTTGCTTTTCGTCTACCCCTTCGACTAGGGCAAACTCCGTTTTCCCTAAAACCCTTTTTTCGTAAAAAATTTGACTTTTTTTTATTTCTGTATTATATTCTTACAAGATTTGGGGGTGCACCGGTTTCGACGGATGTGAAAGTCCGCTGGCTGCACGTAGGTGTGAAGGCGCCTTAAGCTGACAAAAAAATAACTGCAATCTTCAACAAAAAAGAAGAAGAAGATTCTTCTGAAGAACAGTTTGCTCTTGCTGCCTAAGCAGCGAGCACGGAACTTGCAGGGTGCTGTTCCTAACTTTGCAATGTTCTGACGCCAATAGGAACTTGTTGCACATTGTGTTTGGCCATTGCGCAAGACATTTTAGCCAAAATACGGAAAAGACGCTTGTTATGCTGCTACCTTTTCCCGACAATTACCTCGCATAACTAAACATGTAGATGCCTTCGAGCTGCATACCCGGACGCGGGTTCAATTCCCGCCATCTCCAAAAAAAACTCTGCCGATGCAGAGTTTTTTTTTACGACCTAAAGGTCGCATTTTTGTTTTTTCTACTTTTTCTACAACTATTGAACCCGACGAAGTGAACGCCGAGCAGGTGCGAGGAAAAGGCCACAGGACGTGGCCGTCAGTGAACGAAGGTGGCTTGAAGAAGCAAACAGGAGGTTTGCGACTGAAAGCGGTTCAATTCCCGCCATCTCCAAAAAACTCTGCTTCGGCAGAGTTTTTTAATGCCTAAGGCTAAAGCCTTAGGCACCTTAACGACCTAAAGGTCGCATTTTTTAACGACCTAAAGGTCGCAGCGTTGCGTTGTTATTTAAAAGCTCGCACGTACATAACTATTAAAGCTTAAAATACGAAATCTCTTCTCTTTTTTTCTTCTTTAAGTTAAATTTAAATTATGATAAAAGCAGAAATAAAAGATTTGGAATTATTAGAAC
>CAZJOU010000516.1:0-1043 GCA_964547685.1 uncultured Treponema sp.
AATCTAAACATATTTTTGTTATTTCCGAAAATTAAAATAGGGTAAAAGGAAGGACAAAAATATGAACACATTTACAAGATCTGTAGATTTGCTACAAAGAGCAATGGATGCGGTTTCTTTGCGCTATCAAGTTAGTGCAAATAATCTTGCTAATAGCGAAGTTCCTAATTTTAAGCGTTCCACAGTTAATTTTGAAAGCGAACTTAAGCGCGCATTTGAATCTGAAGAAAAAGCAAAAAACGGTTTTCAGTTAACTAGAACAGATAGCCGACATATTCCACTTAACGAACCTTACGACTATCGCGATGTAGAACCGCGTCGCGTTTTGGATTATACAACAACAGCAAAAGCAAACGGAAACAACGTAGACGCAGAAACAGAAGCAAATAATATTTTGCAAATCCAAATGCAATATAGACTTTTAACACAACTTGCTGGCTTTGAATTTTCGCAAGTAAATACTGTGCTTAAAAAATAATTTAGGAGATTGATATGGGACTTTTTACTTCAATAAATATTGCGTCTACCGGAATGGCGGCAGAACGCCTTAGAACAGACGTTATTTCTGATAACATTGCAAATGCTTCTACAACAAGAACACAAGATGGCGGACCTTTTCAGCGTTCGCGTGTAGTTTTTGAACCAGTTAGTGCAAATCATCCACAGTTTAGATCTCCGTTTACGCCTACAGATTTAGATAATGGTCCTGGTAAAGGTGTAAAAGTTTTAGAAATTGTAAAAGATACGTCGGAAGGTCGGCTTGTTTACGACCCTGAACATCCAGATGCAATAAAATCTGGACCAAATGCTGGTTATGTTGAATATCCGAATGTAAACATTGTAAACGAAATGGTAGATTTAATTTCTGCAAGTCGCGCATACGAAGCAAATTCTACGGTTATAGAAGGCGCAAAAAGTATGTTTAGCGCAGCGCTAGAAATTGGCAGTAGATAAAGCAGGCGTTGCGGGCGGCGTTTGAGCCCGCAGGGTGGGTAGACCGCAACGAAGTGCGGGCGTAGGGCGGGGCTCCGCCCAAAAAATTC
>CAZJOU010000517.1:0-1038 GCA_964547685.1 uncultured Treponema sp.
GGGCGTGGCAATCTATTGGAGTATTTATGAACGAAACAGAACTTATAGAAAAAGCGTTTTCAATGCTTAAATATTCATATTCGCCGTATTCGCATTTTGCAGTTGGTGCATCTTTGCTTTGTTCTAATGGCGAAATTTACGGTGGCTGCAACATAGAAAATTCTGCGTATGGACCAAGCAACTGTGCGGAACGAACAGCGATTTTCAAGGCAATTAGCGAAGGCGAAAAAGATTTTAAAGCAATTTGCATTGTTGGCGGCTACGAAGGCGTTGTAAAAGATTTCTGCCCGCCGTGCGGAGTTTGTCGCCAAGTTTTGCGCGAATTTTGCAAGCCTGACTTTAAAATAATCTTAGCAAAATCAACAAAAGAGTTTAAAACATTTACGCTAAGCGAGTTGCTTCCAGAAAGTTTTTCTTTATGAATTGTGTCGTCATTGCGAGTTAGTGAGCGAAAGCGAACGGACAAAGCAATCTTATTATTAATTGCAAATTATTAATTAACTATGGTTCAAATAAACGAAAACATTTCATATCTTCCTGCAAGCCGGAATCCTTTAAGTGCGGACGTTGTTTTTATTCGGCAAAAAGAAGTGAACGGCGAAAATGTAACTTGGATTTACGATGTTGGCTCTTGTAAAGAAGCGGCGGACGCAATCAATTCTGTAGAAGGAAAGAAAAACATTGTTCTTTCGCATTTTCATCCTGACCACGTTTTAAACTTAATTCGCGGACTAAAGTACGATAATCTTTACGTTTCTAAGTACACAAAGCATTATGTTCGGCTTGGAACTGTCGTAGAAAAAGATTTTACCGCCAAAGGAACGCCTGAAATTAAAGTTATTCGCTTTCCTTCAAGCCACGCAAAAGGCTGCATTGCTGTTTTGTGCGGACAATATGCGTTTTTAGGCGATGGAACTTATGCAAAAGAAAAAATCGGCGAACATTCTTATAATGCTCAGCTTTTAAAAGAAGAAATCGAACTTTTAGAAAATCTTCCTTGCGATTTTGTGTGTCTTTCGCACGACAAAAACTTTATCC
>CAZJOU010000518.1:0-1037 GCA_964547685.1 uncultured Treponema sp.
TGTTGCTGAAAGCATAATAGAATAAAAACAAATGCTGATTGAGCCTGTCGTTCCCAAAGAGCGCACCAAGCAACCGCGAATGAAAATTGTTATCATTGCCGTGCTTGACACTGCGATTTTTCTGTAAGAAACTCGTTTGCAATCTACGAATTTTTCTTTCTCCTAATTCTTTTCAATTCCGTCTAAAAACTTGTTGATTTTCAGGCGCATATTTTGGACAAGTTCTTTTTGCAGTTGGTTTTTAATTTTTCTTCCGCTTTTCAGCCTCGCAATGACGTTTTACTAAATAACAACTTTTCCGTCAAACAAGAATTCAGTTGCGCCAGTTAAGTAAACCGTATCGCCAGTGTAATTTACAATCAATTTTCCACCACGAACATCAACCGTTACGTTTTCGTTCATTTTACAATAACCGTTCAAAACCGCAGCAATTACAGCAGCACAAGCACCAGTTCCACACGCAGGAGTTTCGCCATTTCCGCGTTCCCAAGTGCGCATTTTTAATTCGTTCGGACCAACAACTCGCACAAATTCTGTATTTGTTCTATCTGGAAAATATTCGTGATTTTCAAAAAGTGGACCAATTTTCTTTACATCAACTTTATCTACAAAGCCAACAAAAACTACACAATGCGGATTTCCAACGCTAACACAAGTTACATTGTAATTAATTCCGTCAACAGTTAAAGGCTGATTTACAATCGCTTTTTCTGGCAACCCTGCAACATTTAAAGAAACCGCTTCCAATTTTGTTGGTAACGATTCCGGTAAAAATTCCGGTTTTCCCATATCAACAGTTACAGAAGAAACAATACCATTCAACTTGTAAAGTTTTAGCGATTTTACGCCACTTGCAGTTTCAACCTTAATAGTTGCAGTTGGCTCGCTCTTCTTTTCGTGCTTTTCGGCAATTCCGTAAATGTCATTATCATAAAGATATTTCGCAACGGCTCGCAAAGCATTACCTGCCATCATTCCTTCAGAACCATCAAGATTAAAGAATTTCGCTTTTGCGTCCGCTTTTTCAGATTTACTAA
>CAZJOU010000519.1:0-1029 GCA_964547685.1 uncultured Treponema sp.
CCTTTGCTAAACATATCAGCAACGCCACGGCCGCTAACTCCAACTGAAACATCGGCGAATGCAGAAGTTGCTACAAATGCAACGCCCAATACTAAAGCGAATAATTTTTTCATGAAAAACCTCCAATTTTTCATTTTTGACTAAAATAGATTCCGAAATAAATTCGGAATGACATAAGTCGAATATAATCCAACATTTTTATAATAGTTAGCGTTAACTTACTACTTTTTTAGAAAAATGTAAATATACTTGATAATTTTTTCTTTTTATTGTAATTAATAAGAAAAGAACGCAAAATAGGACGTAAATATGAAAATAATAA
Organism: uncultured Treponema sp.; assembly: GCA_964547685.1. Taxonomy (GTDB): domain Bacteria; phylum Spirochaetota; class Spirochaetia; order Treponematales; family Treponemataceae; genus Treponema_D. The sequence continues at coordinate 323 of CAZJOU010000519.1, forward strand.
AAAAAATTACACTGATTTCTTTTGCAATGCTTTTTTCTGTTGTTTTTGCACAAGAAAGTTCAAAACTTACATCTATAAAACCACCGGCTAGAAAAAAATCTTTTGTAGAATTTTTTACTGGGCGCGAATATAAATACGAATGTGGTTCTTTTGATTTTTCTGCGGAAAATCAAGTTGGAATTTTAAAACAAAACGAAGGAACAGTTTATTTTAACACAGAATTAAAGCAGGCTGGTTTTGAAGCCGACTATTATAGCCAAATTTACTACATTTATATGAATGATTCTGCACGAAAAATTTTAGCGTCAAATGTAAATCAGTATCTTTCTGATTTTGAAAACCGCGCGCTAAAACTAAAAGGAAAAACGTATAAACAATACGGCGAAGTTCCAATTAGGCTTGAATGGGGAACAATTCCTACAATGGTAGACAGTTACGGAAACGGTTCTTTACAGTTTGGCTACCGATTTTACAAAAAAGCACCATATTTTACGCTAACTGTTTGGCCGGTTAAAAACTTAGAAACCCGAAAGGCTGCGGCAACTTCTAAATCCGTTCGCGTGCAATATTATTTTACAAAAGCACAAGCAAAAAAACTTGCAGAACTTTTAAGCGACGAAAATCTTTTAGAAGTGCTAAAACCGTACATTGCTGAACCTACAGATAATTCTGAAACAACTACGACGGAAAGCGAAACAAAAGTTGAT
>CAZJOU010000520.1:0-1016 GCA_964547685.1 uncultured Treponema sp.
CTCGTCATAATCTGACTTGCGAACTTCTGCTTGCCCTCCACCAACTGATAAAGGTAGGCATCAAAGGTTTCTTCCGTAACGAAGCGGAAAATATCTACCTCCGCATTTTCGTTGCCCTGACGGATACTTCTGCCGAGTCGCTGTTCCAAATCCGAAGGTCGCCACGGGCAGTCAAGGTCGCTTGAAGCGGCAAGTTTATTTTGCACATTCGTTCCGGCTCCCATCTTTTGCGTACTGCCCATCAGCACACGGACATCACCTCTGCGGACTTTCTTGAACAGTTCCAATTTCTTCGCTTCTGTGTCGGCTTCGTGGATAAATTTGATTTCTTCGGCGGGTACTCCACGCTCTATGAGTTTCTTGCGAATATCATCATACACGGAGAAGTTACCGTCATTTTTCGGGGTAGAGAGGTCGCAGAAGAACAACTGCGTTGACCGTTTTTCTTTGCCTTTCTCCCAAGTTTCAAACATCGCATCCACGCAGGCATTGAGTTTGCTGCCCTCAAAATCGGGCAACATCGGATTGATCAGGCGTTGGTCAAGTGCGAGTTTTCTGCCGTCGTTGGTTATACGAAGCATATTATCCACACTTGCATCCACCATACCGTTTCGCACCTTTTCGGCTCTCTTTGCAAGGTCGGCTACCATCTGCTTTTGAATTTCAGACGGCTTGACCGAGATATTGTGGAACACCGCTTTCGGTACGGGAAGATTGAGCATATCTGCCGTCTTTATATCCGCAACCTCTTTGAACATCGCCATCAGTTCGGGCAGATTATAGAACCGTGCAAATCTCGTTTTCGCCCGATACCCTGTACCTTCGGGAGTAAGCTCGACGGCTGTAACGGTTTCACCGAAGGTCGATGCCCAACTGTCGAAGTGTTGCAGATTGTTTTTCACAAGGGTATTATACTGCAAATATCTCTGAATGGTATAGAGTTCTACCATACTGTTTGAGATCGGCGTACCCGTTGCGAACACCGTACCACGACCGCCCGTAATTTCATCAAGATA
>CAZJOU010000522.1:0-1012 GCA_964547685.1 uncultured Treponema sp.
CAAACGTACCTGAGCTTTTCGGCAGCCTGGTTTTCAACCAGAAAGTGATGAAAGACCGCTTGCCGAAAGAAACTTTCAAGGCTCTCAAAAAGACTCTTGATGACGGCGCTCCGCTTGAGCTTGATGTCGCGAACGTTGTCGCTCACGCGATGAAAGAGTGGGCTATCGAGCACGGCGCGACGCACTACACGCACTGGTTCCAGCCGTTGACAGGAATCACGGCGGAAAAGCATGACTCTTTCATCAATCCGCAGGACGATGGAACTGTGATTATGTCTTTCTCAGGAAAAGAGCTTGTGAAAGGCGAGCCTGACGCTTCATCTTTCCCTTCTGGAGGACACAGAGCGACATTCGAGGCGCGCGGCTACACAGTCTGGGATCCGACATCTTATCCGTTTATAAAGGAGCACACGCTCTGCATTCCGACAGCGTTCTGTTCTTATACAGGCGAGGCACTGGACAAGAAAACTCCGCTCTTGCGCTCAATGGAGGCTTTGGACAAGCAGGCAAAACGTATCTTGAAGCTTTTTGGAAAGAACGTGAGCCACGTCGCGACAACTGTCGGACCTGAGCAGGAATATTTCATTGTTGACGGAAAACTTTTTGCGCAGAGAAAAGATTTGCGCATGACAGGACGCACGCTTTTTGGAGCGAAGCCTTCAAAAGGCCAGGAGATGGACGACCAGTATTTCGCGGCTTTGAATCCGAGAATCGTTGAATATATGGAAGACCTGAACGAGACGCTCTGGAAGTACGGCGTTCTCTCAAAAACAGAGCACAACGAGGTTGCGCCTGCTCAGCACGAGATGGCTCCGATTTTCTCTACGACAAACCTTTCTGTTGACCAGAACCAGCTGACAATGGAAGTGATGAAGAAAGTCGCGAAGCGGCACGGACTTGAGTGCCTTCTTCACGAAAAGCCATTCGCGGGCCTGAACGGAAGCGGAAAGCACAACAACTGGTCAATGTCAACAAACGAGGGCGAGAACCTCTTGGAGCCTGGAAAAACTCC
>CAZJOU010000523.1:0-1011 GCA_964547685.1 uncultured Treponema sp.
ACATTGTAAAAACTGCGCCATTACCTACAGAAGAAAATCTTTTTGCTGCAATAAAAAAAAATACTGGAAAATTAATGCAAGTTCCGCCAACTTTTAGTGCAATAAGAGTTAATGGCAAACGTTCTAGCGATTTGGCACGTAAAGGGCAAGTTTCAGAAATAAAACCGCGCGAAATTCAGGTTTTTTCTTCGGAAATAAAAGAAATTCTTTACGATTCGGAAAAAAAAGTTTCTGCTTGCAGAATTGCCTTTAATGTTTCTAAAGGAACGTATATTCGTTCTTTGGCGCGCGATATTGCAAAAGATTGCGGAAGCGTTGCTTATTTAGTTGGACTTTTACGCACAAAAGTTGGCAATTTTGAATTAAAAAACGCTGCTGGTTTTAAGAATCTTAAAGAATTTAATATAGAAAATGCTTTTATAGAAGCAGAAAAAACAAAAGAAAAAGAGCGAATAATTCAAGAAAATAAAAAAAATAATATTTGCACTAAAAAAGAAAGTTCAAAAGAATTTGAGTCGGAAGAACTTTTTCTAGAAAAAGAATGTGTTGCTTGTTCTGTCCCAATGACTAAAAATTTAGCATTTCAATGCGGATTTGCTTGTCTTACGTTAAAAAATGGCAAAGCAAATCTTTTTGAAAACGGAGCAAAACTAAAAAGCGATATGTTTACAACTTCGCCATTTGAACTAAAAGAGCAATATGCTGCAGTTTTTACCGAATCCGAAGATTTTAAGGGCCTTTTAGAAAAAAACGAAACTGGATATTTTCGCTATTCGTTTGTGGTTGGGAAATAAAATTATGGCTCTGTTTGACATTACAACTGAAAATAATCCGTCATTCCGAACTTGTTTCGGAATCTATAATGTCAGAATTTTGCAAAAATAGATGCTGAAACGAGTTCAGCATGACAGATTTTTTCAAATTTCAAAAAAGTCGACATTTGGGCTATTAATTTTTTCGCTTTATTGACTATCGTTATTTTCAAATGTAAAATATAAATATGTTTGATGT
>CAZJOU010000524.1:0-1010 GCA_964547685.1 uncultured Treponema sp.
TAGCAAAGCTGGCTACACGTTTGCGGGATGGGTGGTTTCGACAGGCTCAGCCACCCCGGACACAGGCTCCGCCACCACAATCACAGGCTGGAAAGCGGGCGAGAAGACTTCTGATGTCACGCTTTATGCAGTCTGGACGGCGAACACAGACACAAAATACACAGTAAAGCATTGCTTGCAGAACGTTGCTCTTGACGGCTATGAGGAGCAGACAGATGATGCGCAAACTTTGACAGGAACGACAGGAGCAGAAACTTCGGCAGAGGCGAAGACTTACGCTGGGTTCACGGCACAGACAATCACACAAGGAACAATCTCAGGCGACGGAAGCACGGTTGTTTGTGTTTACTACGACAGGAACACAGTCACGCTCACATTTGACACAGACGGCGGAAGCGAGATTGCGCCAATCACAGGGAAATACGGAACATCTGTGACGGCACCGGAAGCGCCGACAAAAGAGGGGTATACGTTTGCTGCTTGGTCGCCATCAATTCCTGAAACTTTCCCTGCGGTAAATGAGACTTGCAAAGCGACTTGGACCGAAAACAAAACTGAGCCTGCAACAGCTTCCTACACAGTAAAGCATTGCTTGCAGAATGTCGCGCTTGACGGCTATGAGGAGCAGACAGATGACGCGCAAACTTTGACTGGAACGACAGGCGAGACAACATCAGCAGAGGCGAAGAATTTCGCTGGATTCACGGCACAGACAATCAATCAAGGAACAATCGTGGGCGACGGAAGCACGGTTGTTTGTGTTTACTACGACAGGAACACAGTCACGCTCACATTTGACACAGACGGCGGAAGCGAGATTGCGCCAATCACAGGGAAATACGGAACATCTGTGACGGCACCGGAAGCGCCGACAAAAGAGGGGTATACGTTTGCTGCTTGGTCGCCATCAATTCCTGAAACTTTCCCTGCGGAAAATGAGACTTGCAAAGCGACTTGGACACCAATCACCTACACGGTGCGCTTTGACGCGAACGGAGGAAGCGGAGAGG
>CAZJOU010000525.1:0-1003 GCA_964547685.1 uncultured Treponema sp.
AAACTCGACATTTGACTTAAAAATAATCCGGATAGGTAACTTTATGATTTTAAACACAGGTGCGCGCACAGATATTGTTCAATATTTTACTCCTTGGCTTTTAAGGCGATTTAAGGAAGGTTTTGTTTATGTTAGAAATCCGATTTTTCCGAATAAAGTTACGCGCTACGACCTTTCGCCAGAAAAAATTGATGCTGTAGTGTTTTGTTCTAAAAATTACGAGCCGATTTTGCCTTATATTAATGAAATTTGTAAAAAATATAGAACTTACTTTTTTTATACAATTACTGCTTACGGAAAAGATATTGAACCGGCAGTTCCAAGTTTAGAAAAAAGTATTAAAACTTTAATTGAACTTTCTAAAATTGTGGGAAAAGAAAAAATTGCTTGGCGATACGATCCTGTTTTGCTTACAAAAAAATATACAATAGAAATTCACGCTAAAACTTTTGAATATTTAGCAAAAAACTTAGCGCCTTATATTGACCGTTGTATTTTTAGTTTTGTGGAAATGTACAAAAAGTTGCAATTTAATATGCCAGAATTAATTCCTTTTAGTGAAAATAATATAGAAGAAATTGCACAAATTTTGGGCGAAATAGCAAACAAATATAAGATTAAGATTCAGTCGTGCGCAACTAACACGGATTTTTCGCGTTACGGAATTAGCCGTTCTGGTTGCATAACGTTAGAAACTTTGGGCAACGCTAATAATTGTAAATTTCGTACGCTAAAACATAGCGGAATGCGTTTTGGTTGCGCTTGTTTTATAAGCCACGACATTGGCGAATACGAAACTTGTCCGAATGGTTGCAAGTATTGTTACGCAAACAAAAATCACGAAAATGCTAAAAAGCGTTTTTTAGAGCATAATCCAAATTCGCCAATTTTGATTGGAAAACTTTTGCCAAGCGACATTGTTACGAACGCAACGCAAAGTTCGCTTTTAGAAAATAGCGAAGCAGATTTGCTAAAAGCGCAACCGTTGTTATTTTAGGGAAAA
>CAZJOU010000526.1:0-1001 GCA_964547685.1 uncultured Treponema sp.
AAAACTCAACATTCAATCTAAATTATAAAATATTTAAAAAAGTTATAGGTAAAAATTGTGGATTCTGTTACTGTAGAAAGTCTTGTGCAGTTAGGGTTTTCTCCAACTGAGGCAAAAGTTTATTTTACGATGGTTTCCGAAGAAAAAATGAACGGCTACCAGATTGCGAAAGCGCTTAGAATTTCGCGTTCTTCTGTTTACGCTGCATTGGAAAATCTTTTGGAAAAAGGCGCAATTTTTTCTGTTCCGGGGCAAACTAGCGAATATTCTGTTGTAGAGCCGGACCGATTAATTGATAGAATTACCGAAAATTACAAAAAAAATGGTGAAATTGCAAAAAATCTTTTAAAACAGATTTCGTTAAAAAAGCGCGCTTCTAATTATTTTTGCAACATTCAAGGGCAACAAAAACTTATTGATGAAATAAACTTAATGATTGAATGTGCAAATCGCGAAATTATAATAGATTCAGCGATGGATTTAAAACCTTTTGTGGAAAATTTAAAAAGCGCAAAAGAGCGTGGAGTTCGCATTATTTTGTTTAGCTGGGTAAATTTGGAACTTTATAATTTGGATATTGAATTTTATTGTAACGATATAAGTCATGAAAAAGGTGTTGAACTAAGATTTTTAATGGTTTGCGATAATATTTCTTGCATTATTTGTAGTAACGACAGAAACGAATTTATTCCTTATTCAAAATATTTTACAGAAGTAAAAGAACTTCCGGCAGAAGATAGCGATTTTATTGGCTTAAAAAGCGACAATCGTTTGTTTGTAAGTCTTATTCAAGAGCATATTCACTTTGATATATACTTAAATAAGCTTCGCATAAAAAACGGTGGCGAAATAATAACGGAAGATATTCTTTGTAATACATTAATGGAAACTGGAAATTAAAACAAATGTAAAATTTATTGTTTTTCAAAGAAAAATTATAAAAAGTGGGTCCCAGCGACGGCGAAAAATGAACCTTCCCAGTCCGCCGACATCTTCGATGT